>JAQBUJ010000537.1 GCA_027623845.1 Pseudomonadota bacterium | reverse complement strand
GTTGGCGTCGGTGCCGCGTGAGTTGGTGCCCTACGCTTCGGGTACGCTCAACTTCATTCGGATGACCGGCGCGGCGATCGGGGTCAACACCCTGGCGCTGATCCTCGACGCCAGAACGACCGAGCACGGCGATATATTGCGGGTGAGCCAAACCGCCGATAACCCGGTCACTCGCGAGATGCTGGCGGCGGTGGCCCAGCGACTTCAGCCCACCGGATTGTCCGAGATGGAACGCGCCGGCGCTGCGATGGTCTATCTGCAGAACGGGCTGATTCTCAAATCGCATGAGCTGGCGTTCCAGGACGGGTATCTGGCCTTGGGGACGCTATTCGTTGTTGGCATGGGTATCACGATATTGCTGTTGCGGCGGAACTGAACAGCACGACGACGCGCAACGGTCGTGGGCGTCGCCGGAAAGTCAAAGAATTCAAGAGACTTGGCTCGGCTGTGGACAGGTTGTGGATAACTATTGCTTGCATAGGTTGCGTTCTCAGCGTTGACGCCCAGCACGTGCCGATTGATTCCCGCCACGCCGCGACTCGGTTGCGAGATGAATTGCGGTCAATTCAAGCAGAAAACATTTTCTTGATCATTTTCCGAAAATCAACAATATTTAGCGGCCCGGTGGAACTGAGCCGCAATCAGCAGCGTGTCGGCCGGTTCAGGGCGGGTTGACGAATGGCTGGCGAAATCAAGGATCCATGGGCTGGATGTTGCGACTTCACACCATCGCCGTTTTGATCTTTCTCGGCCTTACGCCGCCGGCGGCGGCGGCGCCGGCGGGGTTGTTCAAGATGGTAATGCAACTCGCGGACGCGGTTGGAATTTTGTCCTCGCGCTCCTGTCGCAATGACGAAAAAGCCGAATTCGCCGCCCAGGCGCTATCGTATTTGCTGCTTCATGCCGAGCGGACCAAGCATATGGATTACGCGACCGGGCGACGTTACCGCCGGGACCGGGTGATCCCGTTGATGCAGACCAAGCGTGGTTTGACGCATTCTTCAAGGGATTGCAGCGCTGCCGAAGCGACCGTTGTCGGTATCGTCCAGCAATGGAACCTGAACCCGTCGGTGCTGACCGCCCGGGCGACGGAAGCACGCTCCGCTGGCGAACCGTCCGACAGCACGGCGCCGGCCAAATCGGTTATCGGCGCCGCCCAATCGGATACCCTGTCGTTCCGCCGGTTGAAATAGCCCTCGACACCGGCTGCAATACATCCCGGCCTAACAATTCCCGCCGATATCTACCGCCGATATCTACTGCCGGCTTTTGCCGCCCGGTTGCGGGCGTCTCTCTGGTGCGTCAGCAACCGCGAGCGCCGTGTTTAGTCGAGTTCGGCGACCTCGCCTTCCGGCAATGGCACGTGGAAGGCGTTGAGCGTCATCGAGATCAGCGTGTAATAGCCGAGCACGCCGACCAGATCGACCACCCCGGTCTCGCCAAACGCCGCCATAGCGGCGGCATAGGTCACATCGCCGACCCGGTGGTCCCGGTGCAGTTGCGTGGCGAATTCATAGACGATCCGCTCGGCGTCGGTCTTGAAATCGGGTACCTGGCGCGTGCGGATCGCCTCGACCAGAGCCGGGTCCAGGCCGGCCTTCAAACCGATCTTCTTATGCGCGTACCACTCGAATTCGGCGCCCCAGAAGCGCCCGGTCACCAAGATCGCCAGCTCGCTCAAATGGGTCGGCAGAGAGCTGTCATAGCGGCAGAACTGGCCTAGCTTCTGCGCCTTGTCCGCAAGACCGGCGCTGTGCAGCCAAACCTTGAGCGGGCCTTGCACCTGGCCACGCGGGCCGGAGGCGATTTCGTCATGAATCCGCCGCTGCTCGGGGTTCATGTCTTCTTTGGCGATATCCTTGATCCGCATTGTCTTTGTCCCTGTATCTGTTCGGTTTGAGTCGTTGTCGATATCAGATTGGGTCGATATCAGACTGGGTCGATATCAGACTGGAAAGCCGGCTTCGGCGCGTGGCATGGCGTCGAACAGGTCGAGCATGCGTTCGCGCCAAGCATGCACCGGGTCATCGGCGTCGAGCAAGGTGAAGGCGCTAACGCTTCGGGCCCACATAAAGGCGCCGAATACCGCGTAGTCGGAAAAATTGGGACCGGCGCCACCGAGGAAAGCGTGGTCGCGCAGGGTCGTGCGGACCGGGTAGAGGGCGGTTTTCAGTTGTCGGCGCGTCTCCTCCCGGTTGGCGACGATCGCCTCCAGGGTCATGCCGAAGCGTTTCTCGCGGGCCGCGCGGAAATACGCATGTTCCTTCTCCGGGATCACTTCAAGGATATCGCGGACCACGCAGCGCGCCACCAGGGGATGCAGCTGACTATCCGCATAGGCGGCGACGAACCGGGCCGACGCCTCGCCGGCCGCGCCGTGAAACAGCGACGGGCGGTCCGGATAGGTCGCTTGCAGATGCCCGGCGATCTCCCAGCTATCGGCGACGACGGTCGCGCCGTCCACCAGCACCGGCACCAGGTTTTGGCCGGAAAATTCGAGCTTGGCCTTGTCGGAAAACCCAATGAGTTCGACGTTTGCGTCCAATTCCTTATGGGCCAGGGCCATGCGGACCCGCCAACCAAAGGGGCTGAACCGCCGGGCGTTCATGCCCGAAAGATCATAAAAAGTTATCGCCATGCCGTCTGTTCCCGGATCGGTGAAGCCTTAGGTCTCGGCCTTGGGTCGATAATGGGTCTCGAAGGCGTTGGTGATCGGATAGCGCCGGTCGCGGCCGAAGGCGCGGTGGCCGATCTTCACGCCCGGCGGCGCCTGACGGCGCTTGTACTCGGCCCGGTCGAGCATCCGCCAGATGCGCATGACGGTTGCCTTGTCATAGCCCTTGGCGACGATTTCATCGATCGAGGACTCATCTTCGATCAGGCCTTCGAGGATCGCGTCGAGCACCTCGTAGGGCGGCAGGGTGTCCTGGTCGACCTGGTCGGGTTTTAGCTCGGCCGAGGGCGGCTTGGTGATGATCCGTTCCGGCATCACCCGCCCCGCCGGCCCCAGGCCGCCCGCCGGAACCGCCTGGTTGCGCCAGTTGGACAGGCGGAAGACGTCGGTCTTGTAGACGTCCTTGAGCACCGAATAGCCGCCGGCCATATCGCCGTAGAGCGTGGCATAGCCGACCGACATCTCAGACTTGTTGCCCGTCGACAGCAACATGTGGCCGAACTTGTTGGAAAGCGCCATCAGCGTGACCCCCCGGGCCCGGGCCTGGATATTCTCCTC
>JAQBUJ010000536.1 GCA_027623845.1 Pseudomonadota bacterium | reverse complement strand
TCACTTTCCAGGATCAAGAATCCGGTCCTAGAACCAAAAACCCGGGCTCACTCTTCGCGAAGCTGCGCGGTCACTTGCGCCAGGGCTTGCAACGTGGCGTCGCTGACATGGTGCTCCATACCCTCGGCATCGGCCTCTGCGGTCTGGGGCGGGACACCGATCGCGTGCAAGAACTCCAGAACGATCTTATGCCGGGCCCGCGACCAGTCGGCCAATTCCCGGCCTTTTTCAGTTAGGAAGATCGACCGATAGGGCTTGGAATCGACGAACCCATCCTTCTGCAAACGCTGGATCGTCGCATTGACCGTCGGCCGGCTCACGCCGAGATGCGACGCCAGATCGACCAGACGCGCCTCACCATTAATCTCGATCAGATCGGAAATCAGCTCAACATAATCCTCAGCGATCTCGACGCTGTGATCTTGGCGAATGCGCTGGAACAACGCCGCCCGGCGATCTGCGTCCCGCAGGTCGATGACCGGCGCGTTCGCATTCGCCTCCACCGTCGTGTTTGATTTGCCCGGTTGCTTCGCCAAACCGTGCGCCCCTTCCAACTAACAGCTTTGCCCATGGCTCTTCAGCAAAGACAAAAATTTACCGCCGCCCTGATTTCCGACCGACGGACGACCTGGAAAGCGCCACCAAGAAACCAGCTTTTGGCCTATCAACCGAGCAGCGATGAACTTACATCAAAATCACCACCAACGTCGATGCATCCCGGATCGAAACAACGACCAGATCTGCCCCCACATCCACTCGGATCATGATCATTACAAAGGTACGGTGGTGTTTTGCACCGACATCAAGCGCGGTGTCGTCGCCAAGTCGAAATATCGCCGCAGCCAGGCCAAATGCAGGCTGGCGATTCAGTCAATCCATTCCGCGACGATATAAGGCGCCTTGGCCGCCGGCACATCCGGGTGGTAATGGCGAAAAACCGCCAGTGCCGAATAGAACGATACGCTGTCGGATTCACCACGCACCCGCAACTCCCGGTAAGCCGTCGTGACGGCCCGGTAGCAGGTATCGCTTACATCACACGCGAACCGATCATGCGTGGCCATAAACTCTCTCCAATACCAAAACGCTGGCAGCCTATGCGAAATTCGGCACCAAGCAAGCAATTTTCCAACAGTTTGCCCGAAACACCCGATGGCGGACCGGCTACTTGCCGACCTTCTCGCCGGCCCGGATCGTCGCATTGAACGGCAGCATGATGGATTGATGACGATTGGTGAAGACACGCGCCGGCTCCAATAAGGCCAGTTCCGCCCAATCGCCATCCGGCGGCGGTCCGCCCTTTTTAAGCATTTCGAGCATGCGCGCCCGCACCTGGCGGATTTCGGCCAAGGTCTTGCCGATGACCGCCCGGGCGAAGATCGAGGCGGACGCACTGCCCAGGGCGCAGGCCTCGACCTCTTGGCCGAAATCCGTGATCACTCCGTCCCGCAGCTTGAGGTCAACCGTCACCTCGCTGCCACAGGAACGAGACACGACCGTCGCGCTGGCGTCGGGATCGCTTAGCCTCTCGTTTCGAGCGATCTCGCCCGCATAGGCCAGTAGCTTTTCCTGGTAGATATCGTCGAGCGCGGCCATCACCGCTTCCTTAATCCGCCTCTTGCAGCGCCGCTGTCGCCCGGCGCTTGATCGCCGTGACCATGGCGCCAAGACCGTTCTTACGGGTTGGGCTCAAATGCGTTTCAAGGCCGATCTCGGCGATAAAATCCGGTTCGGTATTCAGAATTTCACGCGGCGTCCGGTTCGAATAAATCCGCAGCAGAACCGCGACCAGCCCGGACACAATCGCCGCGTCACTGACCGCACGAAAGACTAGGCGATCCCCGACCGCTTCACCAACGAACCAAACCTGGCTTTGGCAGCCCTTCAATTTGAACTCGTCGCGGATATATTCCGCGGGCATTTCCGGCAGCTTGCGCCCCAGATCGATCAGATATTGATACCGGTCCATCCAATCGTCGAAATAGCTGAAATCGGCAATTAGCTCGGCCTGCTCCTCAGCGATTGAGGTCGCGGGCGTCTCGGTTTCGGTCGTCACAACCATGGTTTCTCGAATCATCTGTTATAGGGACCACCTCGGTCGCAAAAGGCGACGTGGTTATCGACACCGCGATTATCAGAATGCCGCGCCGCGCGCCGCGACCGGCCAAAGCGTCTCGACCACGCCGCCGCGAATGCCGACATACCAGTCATGCAGGTTGACGGTCGGATCACAATGACTGGGGATCAGTCGCAGCTTGTCGCCAAGCTTCACCTCCGGCGCGTTTGCTCCGAGCACCAAGGTTCCGTGCTCGTCGGAAGCGCCGGCATAGGTCACATCGGACAGGTCGGCGATGCGCGGCAGGCCGGAATCGATCGACGCGGCCTTATGCCCGGCGTCAAGAACGGCACGATCCCGCGTCGGGTGGCTCATCACCGTCGCTAGCACGAACAGACTTTGACGGAAGGTGTCGAAATACTCACCATCCTCGGCGAGATTAAGGGAATAATCGGCATCCATGAAGCAATACGAGCCGGCCTGCAGCTCGTTCCAGACACCGGAACGGGCCTCGAACGGGAAGGTCCCGGTACCAGCGCCGGTGACCAGACGGCATTCCAGACCGGCTGCTGCAAGTTTCTCGACGGTCGCCCTGACCTGATCGCCGGCCTTCTCAATCGCCACCCGGCGCTCACCATGGCCGCGAATATGCTGCGCCCGGCCCTGATAGGCCTGCAGGCCACCGAATTTGAGGTTTGAGGCGGCATCGATCTTCTTTGCAAGATCGACCGCCGCGCTTCCCGGCGCCACGCCGCAGCGCCCGGCCCCGATATCGACCTCGACCAGAACCTCGACCGTCGCACCGAAACGCTGGGCGGCGGTGTTGATATCCGTGACATTGCCGGCGTCATCGACGCACACGCCGATCCGGGCCTGACGGGCGAGCGCCGCCAATCGGTCAAGCTTGCGCGGCCCGACGATCTGGTTCGAAACCAGCACGTCTTCGATCCCGCCGGCCACCAGCACCTCGGCCTCGCCAACCTTTTGACAGCACTGTCCAACGGCGCCGGCGGCGATCTGCCGGCGGGCGACGTCCGGCGATTTATGGGTTTTGGCGTGCGGGCGATGGTTGACGCCAAAAGACGCAACCATCTTCGCCATCAGCGCGATATTGTGCTCGAACGCGTCCAGATCGACCAGTAAGGCCGGCGTATCGACATCCTCGGCGGCCATGCCGATCTCGGCGGGGGGG
>JAQBUJ010000535.1 GCA_027623845.1 Pseudomonadota bacterium | reverse complement strand
GGTGAAAGCGATCGTCCATCCCGTCGACATGGCCGCCGCCGGCCCAGATCTGGAGGCTGCGTTAGTCGCTTTTTGCCGCGAGAGCCTCAGCCACGTGAAGTGCCCCCGCTCGGTCGATTTCAACGACGATTTGCCCCGTCGGGAAAACGGCAAGCTCTACAAACGTCTGCTGAAGGAACGGTACTGGGCCGGCCACGACACGCGAATCGGCGGCGGCTGACGCCAGGAGCGGGGGCGGTCGCGCGCGTTCCGCATCCCCCCCAAGCTCTGGCCCCCAAACTCTGGGCCCCAAACTCTGGGCCCCAAGACCCAACCAGGCTTTTAGTCGAGCTCCAGCCCGTCCATGCCGGAATTCAACCGGACCTGACTGATCATCTCGCGGATCAGCGGGCCAATCGCCTCGGCGTCGTCGATTTGCTCGATCTCGGCGCCGCGCCGCCAGCCCTCACAGACCGCGACTCGGCCATTACCGGCCTGAATCACCCGGCCAGTGATGTCATTGGCCTCCAGACTGGAGAGATAGACGATGGTCGGCGAGACCCAGCTTGGCGCACGGCGCTTGATGTCTTCCTCGGTATATTCACGCAGGTCCTCTGTCATCCGCGTATAGGCGGTCGGAGAAACCGCGTTCACCGTCACGCCGATGCGGCCAAGCTCGCGGGCGGCGATAATCGTGAAGGCGGCGATTCCGGCTTTCGCAGCGCCGTAATTGGTCTGGCCGACATTGCCATACAGGCCGGAGGTCGAGCTGGTGTTGATAATCCGGCCGTTGACCTTCTCGCCGGTATCCTTGGAGACCTGACGCCAATACGCCGCAGCGTGACGCGATGGCGCGAAGGTACCCTTCAGATGCACCTGGATCACCGAATCCCACTCTTCCTCAGTCATATTGACCAGCATCCGGTCGCGCAGAATACCGGCGTTGTTCACCACCACGTCAAGCTTGCCGAAGGTGCTGACCGCCTGATCGACCATGTTCTTGGAGCCGTCCCAACTGCTAACGTCGTCGCCGTTAACCTCAGCTTCGCCGCCCATCGCCTTGATCTCGTCGACAACCGACTGCGCCGGAGAGGTGTCGGCGCCCTTGCCGTCAACGCCAGCGCCGAGGTCATTGACGATCACCTTGGCGCCATGACGGGCCAGGCCCAGGGCATGCTCGCGTCCAACGCCGCGCGCCGCGCCGGTCACAATGGCAACCCGTCCTTCACACAATCGAGCCATCAACAGTCTCCCTCATTCGGTTGGTTTGGTTCATTGCGGTGATCTTGCACGGATCGGGGTGATTTCAAACCGCCGCGGCGTGGATTACCCTGTTAGTGATGATGATTTCATAGCAAGGGAACCGGACCATGCCCGAAGGACAGACGCTCAGCGTCGAGGACCAACTCGCGATCCAGAGTCTGTACGCGCTCTACAACCTGGCCAGTGACGCCGCAGATGTGGCTGCCTATGTCGATTGCTTCACCGAGGATGGTGCGATGCTGTCGCCGGAAGTAGGCATCGACGTGCACGGGCGCGCCGCGCTTGCCGCCCACAAGGAGCGGGACAAGGCCAATCGGGGTGGGCGGTATCGCCGCCATTGGAACGGTAATCTGCATCTGCAGTTACGTGATGACGGAAGCGTACGGGGGCGGTGTTATTTGATCGCCTATAACGGTGCGCCGGGTGATCTGCCGGCGATCGCCGATTGCGGTGTCTATGAAGACAGTTTGGTCAAGATCGACGGGGCTTGGAAATTCGCCCAAAGACTGCTGACCATGGATGGCTCGACCTGGAACAAGCCCGCTTGAAGAGCGCTGTTCGAAGCCGCAGCGAAAATCTAGTCGGCGACCTTTGGGGTTTCCAAAAAATTGAGGTTCATGCTGAAGGACCGGCGCTCCCCCTTGGTATAAAACGGGTAAACGCAGTGGAATAATTGCGACGGAAAGATATAAAAATCACCGACTTGCGGTTTCACCAAAAAATTCGTCGAGCTATACGGCGCCGGTGTCCCGGACGAAAAATGGATATGCCCGTGCGACGGGTGATGGTCTTTGTCATCTGCCTCCCACTCCGCTTCGATTCCCTCGGGCAATGCGAGATAACCTACGCAGGACAATTTACAATTCGGGTGGATGTGGAGTGGATTATACTCCCCTTCGAACTGCCGGACGAACCAGCCCGAAATATACTCCAGAGTATAATCGTTGGTTTCCAGATCGGTTTTTTGCGCGCCAAAAGAATTTTGGCTTTTCGAAAAGGAATGAAATTTAAAAACAAAATTAGAAACGGCGGACAGCGCGATCGCCTGGGCTTTCTCGTCGAATTTCAACTCCTCAGTCACTTTCCCCACAAGATTGTCGGAATAATCCTCAAGCTTGTCGTTCAAACACCCGTTCAGATCATCGATCGTTTGCGCCGGCAGTCGAAAATACCCCATGGTCGGCCCAAACGGCGCGAGGAACTCCATAGGCTCGGTGGGCGTGTAAAATTTACTCATCAGGGGTCCCGTCCCCGGCGCTTGTGAAACACCCTCGAAGCTCAGCGCGGATTGCCGCTACACTATAATGAAGCCAATTTGTTTACGACGATCTTTTGGTCTGCCACCCTCATCCATCCCTTCGAGGTGCGCGCCCGTTGCCTCGACCGGAAGCGACATTTATGACTGCCCGACGAAGTTTTGGAGAGAATGATGAGCGATGACATTCTGGATTGGTCGGCGGGCCGTATCGCCGAGGCCGTCGGCGACGGGAGCGTAAGCGCGCGCGAAGTAACCACCGCCTTTCTCGCCCGCATCGAGGCGGTCAATCCGGTGATTAACGCGGTCTGCACGTTGAATGAACAAGCCCTGGACGTGGCGAGCGAAATTGATCGCCGCCGCGCCGCCGGAGAGCCCGCCCGCCCGCTTGAAGGCGTGCCGTTTCTGGTCAAGGACATCCTGCAGACCAAGGGTATCCGCACGACATTCGGCTCCTTGCTGCTGGAGCATGACGTGCCGGAAGAGGACACCGTCACCGTCGAGCGACTGAAGGCCGCTGGCGGCGTCCTGCTCGGCAAGACCAACACACCGGAATTCGCCCATGACATCAACACCACCAACAAAATCTTCGGCACCACCCGCAATCCTTGGGATGTGAACGTGACCGCCGGCGGATCGAGTGGCGGCTCCGGCGCGGCGGTGGCGGCTGGCATGGCGCCATTGGCGCTGGGCACCGATCTTGGCGGCTCAATCCGGATCCCCTGTTCGTTCAACAATCTAACCGGTCTACGGCC
>JAQBUJ010000534.1 GCA_027623845.1 Pseudomonadota bacterium | reverse complement strand
CTCGCCAAGCCGGACAGCCTGGATGCCTCGATCGCCTCGATGGAACGGTTCGCGGACCAAGTATTGAGCAAGTTTTAACGGGTTGGGCGCGGCGCGCCTGAACCAAGCCGGCGGAGATCCGGATGCCGGCGATAGAAGGTGAACGAGAAGCGAAGAGAGCGTGAGAACCATGGAACTGGAAGCGGATTACATCGTTGTCGGGGCCGGATCGGCCGGTTGCGTGTTGGCCGACCGGTTGAGCGAGGACGGCTCAAGGGTGCTGGTGTTGGAAGCGGGCCCCAAGGATCTCCATCCGATGATCCACATCCCCGCCGGCATTCTGCATCTGCTGTATAACGACAAGGTTAATTGGAACTACTCGTCCGAACCCGAGGAAACCACCGGCAATCGGCGCATCCATTGGCCGCGTGGTCGGGTGCTCGGCGGCTCCAGCTCGATC
Source organism: Pseudomonadota bacterium (assembly GCA_027623845.1). Taxonomy (GTDB): domain Bacteria; phylum Pseudomonadota; class Alphaproteobacteria; order Thalassobaculales; family Thalassobaculaceae; genus JADHLJ01. Next base: position 2,818 of record JAQBUJ010000534.1, on the reverse strand, counting down.
AACGGCATGCTCTATGTCCGGGGTAATCCCGCCGACTATGACGGCTGGGCGCAGATGGGGTGTCGGGGGTGGTCTTTCGACGAAGTGCTGCCGTTTTTTCGCAAGTCGGAAAGTTATAAAAGCGGCGGCGACGGCGACTTTCGGGGCCGTGGCGGACCGTTGGAGGTCGAGGATTATCGCAATATCCTGACCCTGACCCATAAATTCGTCGAGGCGGCGGAGCAGGCCGGCTTCAAGAAAAGCGCCGACCTGAACGGGGCTGAGCCGGAGGGGGTCGGCTACTCGCAAATGACCCGACTGGGCCGGCGACGCGGCTCCACCGCGCAAACCTTCCTTGCCCGCGCGAAGCGACGTCAGAACGTCCGGGTCGAGACCAACGCCGTTGCCACCCGGTTGCTGTTCGATGGCAAGCGGTGCACCGGGATCGCGTTTCGCCAGAAGGGCGTCGAGCGGCAGGCCACCGCCCGGCGTGAGGTGATCGTCTCCGGCGGTTCGGTTAATTCTCCGCATCTGCTGCAGGTTTCCGGCATCGGACCGGCCGCGCATCTGCAATCGATCGGGGTTGAGGTGCGCCACGACTCGCCGGGAGTCGGCGGCAATCTGTCAGACCATTACGTCGCCAGGATCGCCCACCGGGTCCGCGATACGGTCTCGATCAACCAGCTTAGCCGGGGGATGCGGCTGTTGCGGGAGATCGGAAAATTCGCCTTGATGGGCAATGGCGCGCTGACTTTCGGGGTGACCAGCGCCCAGGTGTTCAGCCGCAGCCGGGAAGGGCTCTCCAGTCCGGATCTGCAGTTGTTGTTCACCCCGGCGAGCTATCAGCAGGGCGTCATCGGCACCTTGGAGAAGGAAGCCGGCATGACCGTGGCGATCTGCGCCGTGCGCCCGTCGAGCCGGGGGACGATCATGGCGGCCTCGGCCGACCCGTTGGAGCGACCGTTGATCCGGCCGAACTATCTGTCCGATCCCGATGATATGCGGGTCACCCTGGCGGGGATGGAGCAGACCCGGCGGATCTTCGCCCAGCCGGCCTTCGCGCCCTATAATGTGGCGGAAACCCTGCCGGGGCCGGGGGTCACCTCGGAGGCGGATCTACACGCCTATGTGCGCGAGCAGGGCAGTATCATCTATCACCCCGTGGGAACCTGCAAAATGGGCGAGGATCCCCTGGCCGTGGTCAGCCCGCGCCTAGCGGTGCATGGCATCGCGGGTTTGCGGGTGGTCGATGCCTCGGTGATGCCGACGGTGACCACGGGCAATACCAACGCACCGACCATCATGATCGCCGAAAAAGCCTCGGCGATGATCATCGAGGACGCGAAAAACGCGGCGTGACATGCGGCGGCGTGACATGCGGCGGCGTGACATGCGGATGAACGACAGCTTGAAAAGGGAGCGAATCCATGGCCGAAGCAGAAGCTACAACGGAGGCAAAGGCTGAGGCGCCCAAGGCCGAAATGCCCGGCGCGGAAGAGATCAAGACCGCCGCCGAGGGCTTGGTCGATCTGATTAAGCTGCGGACCTTCCCGTTCGGGATGAAGCTGTTCGAGGACGCCGATGAGATGCGGGCGATTCAGGGTCTGCGGACGCCAAGCGACGGCAAGTTCTTCACCACCTGTCAGCTGGTCACCCAGGTTCGCACCGCCGGCTTCACGCTTGGCATCGTTCAGGATAATTTGCGACCCGGCTCCAGCTGCGGCGCCAATATCGGCTTGGAAGCGATCCCGGAAGATGTCGGTTCCGGCGAGAAGATGACCGGTGTTTGGTTCGGTAACCAGGAGGCCGCCGCAGCGCATCAGGCCCAGATGCCGAGGGTCGAGGCTGGCCGCTATTCCGGGCTTGCCGCCTCACCCTTGCGCTCCGGCCGTCTCGACCCGCCGGATATCTGTCTGTTCTATGCCTCGCCCGGGCAGATGATCTTGTTCATCAACGGGCTGCAATATCACAACTATCGCCGCTATGACTTCACCCTGACCGGCGAAAGCGCCTGCGCCGACAGCTGGGGCCGGGCGTTGTCGACCCGCGAGACCAGTCTGGCGCTGCCCTGCTATGCCGAGCGTCGTTACGGCGGCGTCGCCGATGATGAATTGCTGATGGCCTGCCCGCCGGACGAGTTCGTGCGCGGGGTCGAGGGGATGAAGCATCTCGCCAAGAATGGCCTGCGCTACCCATACCCGCCTTATGGGGCTTTTGCTGATCCGGCGGATGGGATGTCGAAGAGTTACAGCTGACCGGGTACGGTGTCGCGCGACTGCTGTGTTGCGTGACACCGTGGCGGCGTCTAAGCTTGCCGGTAGCGTCGCGCTCGGGGTGAGTTGTCTCGCTCGAATGGTTGCTTCTCGGCCCTTGGTGCGGCTGGAAAATGCGTTACAAAAACGCATTGAGGGAGGAGCCATTCAATGAAACGTCGTGCGTTTATTCAAAATGCCGCCACTGCCGGTGTGGCCGGCGCGGTTGCCGCCGCCGGTCTATCGGCGCCCGCGATCTCGCAGGGTAAAAAAGAGCTAAAGCTCGTAACGTCGTTCCCGAAAAACTTTCCCGGTCTAGGGACGTCGGCCAATCGTGTCGCCAAGCGGATCACCGCCGCCACGGGTGGCCGGGTTACGGTAAAACTGTTCAATGCCGGTGAGTTGGTACCGGCGTTCGGTGTGTTCGATGCGGTTTCACAGGGCAATGCTGAGATGTATTTCTCGGCTGAGTACTATTTCCCGAGCAAGTCGCAGGCCTTCAATTTCTTCACCGCAGTGCCAGGGGAATCGGGTGAACAAATTCAGTTGCAAATTACGCTTTGAAGGAAGTCTTCATCCCATGCTGC
>JAQBUJ010000533.1 GCA_027623845.1 Pseudomonadota bacterium | reverse complement strand
ACACTTCGTATGAGGTTCGGCACAACCGATCGCTTCAGAATAACGACGCCCGCGTCCGCTAGCAGATTGGCCGTGGCCAAAAGATCGGCCTCGGTTTCGTACTCAATTCCAATGTGACTGACGACCTCTACGTCCGAGGCGAAAATTTCAACCTCGTGATGGTTTCCCCCGGTTGAAAGGAATGCCGCGTTTTGATCAGGCTCCCCGCGCGGTAGCCCCAAACCGCAATTCTGCAGAAAGAACGTCGCGGCCCTTCTAACGTCGGGAGCGTAGAAGCTGACGTGACTGAAACTTCGCGGTGTCGGCGCTAATTTGCGGGCCATGATTTAATGAGAACTGTTCAGTTCCTGGTCGCGCCGAAAAACCAACGTCCACCGCCCTTGGACGCTGTTGTGCCGTAGAAATCACTCGGCACCGTCACCTCGATGTAGTGCTCCGGGCCGAATCCGGCTTGGACCATCATCGCCCTCGTATTCAGGTCGTGCATTTTTCCGATGAAGGGCTCAGCGTTGTAGTAGGTGTCCCAGTCGTGAATTGCAGCATCGAACGGGTCGACGCTTTCCCAGGGGCGCCCTTCATAGTGAAGAACGATGCCCCCGGATCTCAGCAATCTGTGGGCTTCATTCAGAATGGCCTGCATCGCCTTGGTTGATGTTTCGTGCAGCATTGCCAACCCAACAACAAGATCAAACGAACCACTTTCAAACGTCGTCTCCTCGCCGTTCTGCTGGGAAAAATGGACGATACAGCCAAGCGTTTCTGAGCGTGCATGGGCATACCGAAGTAGCGGGGCGGCAACATCGATCGCATGCACCTCAGCATCGGGAAAGGCGTCACAAATCGCCAGCGTCGATTGACCGATCGCGCACCCGACATCGAGCACCCGCTTCGGCGAGAAGTTTGGGTGGCTAGTTCTTAGATACGCCACCAATGCTCTACCCGATGCATTTGCGAGCGATCCGCCTCCTCTCATGGATCGTATCGCGCCGCCACGTTCGTACATGGCTCCAGCGAATATGCCCTCCGGGGTCAACTCCATACCGTACCCCCCAGGCATTCCGTGGATATCAACAGCACCGACGTAGCGTGGCATCAACAAATCCGGGTCGAGGGAAAGAGAGCCCTTTGGATTCCGTGTGGCCGCGCTGCGATCCAGGTCCGGAAGTTGACGTTCGATGCACGCACCAACGGAATCCCACATCATTTCCTGGGCGGTGGCCCTTAGTGCGCTCGCGACCTTCCCGCTACCTTCGCGCAACAGTGTTTTCAGTATCTCTTGCCGACTAAGATCCTTCTTGCCGTTTAATGCTCGATGCACTTTCCGGAGGTCCACCTGCCACTGACGCACGACCTCCTTGCGCAGGTCGACAAGAAAACTCTCCTGCGACGCTTCGTCGTGTGTTACATGCGCCGAGGCTACGTGGCGTGCTCTCGATTCCATTTGATCTTCCTAGATTGATCGAATTTCTACCGTTAAGACTCGCGTAAGCCGTAATCAGGACCATAGAAGAAGGTCTTTGCTGCGGGGGCTCAACACTCTCCCCTCCTCGCCCGATCACGTAGAATACCTCTTGCCGCGCAATCTATCTTGCCCGGCCAAACCCAGAGGGGATACCCACCGATGCCGCGCCAATATGGCTTTGACTACATAGTGGTCGGTGCCGGCTCAGCCGGATGCATTCTCGCAAACAGGCTGTCGCGGGACCATCGAGTACTGCTGCTAGAGGCGGGTGGCCGCGACTGGAACCCGATGATCCGGGTTCCGTTGATGACTCGGCTGCTCTACGAGATGCCTTCTCTAAACTGGGGCTATGACACCGAACCGCAGCTCGAACTCGGTGGGCGCACGGTCCATTGGCCTCGCGGCAAGGTTCTTGGTGGCTCATCTTCAATCAACGGCATGGCCTACGTGCGAGGGCATTTCAGCGACTATGATGGATGGGCCGCTCGCGGGCTCAAAGGTTGGTCTTACGACGAAGTCTTGCCCTACTTCCGGCGCCTCGAGGATCACCAAGACAAGACGAGCCACTTCCGCGGCAAAGGCGGCCCTCTTAGACTCACGACGCCCGCCACTACAGGCCCTCTCCCTGACGCATTCTTCGAAGCATGCGATCAAGCCGGGGTGCCAAAGAATGACGACTTCAATGGCAAAGATCAGGAAGGTTATGGCCGCCACGACTTTGCGATCCACCGCGGCCGACGTCAGAACACGGCGACGGCTTACCTTAGGCAGGCTCAGAAACGAAAGTCCCTGACTATCTGGACGCGGACCCATGTTACGCGGATCAATTTACGGTCGGGTCGAGCCACGGGAGTGACCTGTGTGCGCGACGGTGGGCAGGAAGAACATGTCGCCGTGGAGGGCGAAGTGTTACTGGCTGGCGGTGCGGTAAACGGCCCCCACTTGATGATGCTTTCGGGCATTGGGGCCGCCGACCATTTGCGGCAGGCAGGGATTTCCCCCGTGCATGACCTGCCAGGGGTTGGGAAGAACCTTCACGACCACGTAGGCGTATACGGCATCTTCGATGCTTCCAACGCACAGATCACGTTCAATCGGTTCCTGCGTCCAGATCGTGCGCTCGCCGCTATCGGGCTTGCGTGGGCATTTGGCGTCGGACCGGCTGCCATGATGCCGACACAAGCAAGCGCATTCGTGCGCAGTAACGCCGACCTGGACCGACCCGATATTCAGCTAAGTCTTATGCCCATCCTGCCCACGAAACGGCTTCTACAGTGGGGCGCATGGCGAGACGGCGCGTTCGTGATACACGCCTATCAACTTCGTCCGGGAAGCCGCGGAGCGATCTCTTTGCGGTCAAACGCTCCAACAGCTAAGCCGCTCATCGATCCAGGCTACTTAACTGATTCGGAAGATTTGAATGCGTTGCGCAACTGTCTGGGAATTATACGGAACATTGCACAGCAAGACGCTATGCGCCCATGGATTAGCCGGGAACGTTCGCCCGGACCGGCGACAGTCAACCGCCCAGCAATGGACGCTTGGATTCGAGACAGTGCTTCGACCTGTTTTCACCCAGTCGGGACTTGCGCCATGGGAACAGAACCATCAGCCGGAGCTGTAACCGACGCAAACCTACGAGTACATGGAATCGACGGTCTTCGCGTTGCTGACGCATCCGTGATTCCAGCCATCACCGGCGGGAACACCGCCGCGCCGGTAATGATGATTGCCGAGAAGGCAGCCCAGGCAATCCTGGCGCCTTTCACATTAACTCATTGATGTAGCAGTAGGATC
>JAQBUJ010000532.1 GCA_027623845.1 Pseudomonadota bacterium | reverse complement strand
GTGGACCATAATGTCCATCGGAACCCGGGATTGGGCACATGGGTTCTGATCAATGGAAGATGGTATAAGGCCCTGCTTGACGGTGCATTGTAGGACCGCCTCGTCAGCTTCGGCGGTCGCGGTTCGCCATCGGCAAAAGTGAGATTTCCATGCAAGCGGATTATGTCATCGTCGGTGCTGGCTCGGCCGGCTGTGTGCTCGCCAACCGGTTGACGGAGGACCCCGATACGCGCGTGATCCTGCTTGAAGCGGGCGGCAAGGACTGGAATCCTTATATCCACATCCCGGCCGGCTACATCAAGCTTTTGGACCACCCCACGCTCACCTGGGGCTTTAAGGCGGCCAAGGAATCGGGCTTGAACGGTCGCGAAATTCCCTATCCGCGTGGTCGGGTGCTGGGCGGTTCAAGCTCGATTAACGGCCTGATCTATATCCGCTCCCAGCCTGAGGACTATGATCACTGGTCACAGCTCGGTAATCGCGGCTGGGGGGCGAAGGACGTCTTTCCCTTCTTCCGCAAAGCCGAAAACTGGGATGGGCCGGCCGACGATGTCCACGCCAAGGGAGGGCCGCTGTTCACCTCCCTTACCCGCGACCAACCGGAACTGTGCAAAGCGGCGATTGAGGCGGGCCAGGAATTGGGCTGGGAATATCGCGAAGACTTGAACGATCTGCCGCATCGTCTGGGCGACCACATAGGCTGGGTCCAGCAGACGCGGGGCGGGCGGTTCCGCGCCAGCGCCGCCCGGTCCTATTTGCGCCCGGCGATGAAGCGACCAAATCTGGAGGTCGTCACGAACGCCATGGTGCACAGGTTGATTCTGGACGGCAAGCGCGCCGTCGGGGTCGAATTCTCGCGCGGCGGCGTCACCCAACGCGCCGACGCGGCAGCCGAGGTGATTGTTTCCGCCGGCGCCATCGGCTCCCCGCATATCCTGCAATTGTCCGGCATCGGCGATCCTGACCATCTGGGCCGCATCGGCGTTGACGTGCACCATGAGTTGCGCGGCGTCGGCAAGAATTTCCAGGACCATTTCATCGTTCGGGTACAGGCCGACGTAAAAGACATCGCGACGTTGAACGAGCGGGCCCGCGGCATCCGTTTCGCCGGCGAGTTGATGAAATACGCCCTGCAAGGGCGCGGACTGCTGACCTATGCCGCCTCGCTGGTGGCCGCATCGGTGAAGGCGTTACCGGAATCGGCGACGCCCGATGTACAGGCGCTGTTCTCGTCCGGGAGCTTTGCCCCCGGACCAAAGCGAAAGCTCGATACCAAACCCGGCATGACGACCGGAGTGTGGCAGATGCGCCCGGAAAGCCGGGGCTATGTCGAGGCTCGCTCTTCCGACCCGCGTGAGCAGCCGGAGATTAACCCCAACTACCTGGCGGAAGAACGGGACCGACGCACCGTCATCGCCGGTATCCGGCTGGCCAGAGATTGGTTCAATTCGCCGGCACTGAAGCGCTATGTGGTCGCCGAGAATGTCCCGGGCGCAGATCTCCAGAGCGACGACGAGCTCCTGCACTATGCACGCCAGTACGGCACGACGGTGTTCCATGCGACCTGTTCGTGCCGGATGGGCCCCGACCCAATGTCAGTGGTGGACGATCGGCTGCGGGTGCATGGGATGGAAGGGCTGCGTGTCATCGATGCCTCGGTCATGCCGGCGGTAACGTCGACAAACACCAACGCGCCGACCATCATGATCGCCGAGAAAGGTGCGGCGATGCTGAAAGAGGATGCACGGTCGCGGTAATCTACGCCGCGTCCTTGCATTCAGACGGCCTGTTCAGCCGTCGGTTCTGGCGATCTTGAGCAAGGCCATGCGTTCACGGCGCTTGTCGATCAATCTGGCCTCTGTGCTCAGGCGGCGGCATTTTCGCAGTGGCGAGTCGTAGCCGGCGTCGCTTGAAACGCTCGATCCTTTGGCATTCATTTTTTCGTTGCCCAGCGTTTTGACAACGCCCTCTAGAGGCTCATCTCGTCCAAGCCGGCCCGCAAAATAGCATTGAACGCCGCCGGTACCTCTATATTGGAAAAATGCCGCTGGCCCTCTATCACCGTCAGTTTAGAGCCGGCGATGCCGTCATGAATTTCCTTCGACCGTTCGATCGGGGCCACCGGATCAGCGCCGGCGGCGATGATGTTGGTGGGCGCGGTGATCCTGGACAGCAAGTCACGATACGCTAGGTCCGCGACCGCAGAAGTACCACCGAGATAGCCCGGAACCGGCGTGCGAACGAAAGCCTCGCGAACATCGTGATAGTCGGCGTTCTCGGCGTCGACATAGGCGTCGGTGAACCACAACCGTTTGGTCATGTCCCAGACCGGATGCATCCCGCCTTCCTTGACGACTTTCTGCCGCTCGGCCACCCAGTCGCGGTACCACGGATTGCTTTGCGAGGTGGTGTTGCAGAGCGTGAGCGAGCGGATTCGATCGCCGAAGTGAATACCCAGGCCCTGACCGATCATGCCGCCGGTGGAGATCCCCACCCAATGGACCCGGTCCAGGCCCAACACGTCCATGGTCCCGACCGCATCGTCCAGAAATTGCGCCAAGGTATACGGATCTTCCGGCGCGCTGGTGTCGCCATGGCCGCGCCAGTCGTAGCGGAGCAGCCGGTAGCGGTCCGCCAGCGCCGCCACCTGGAGATCCCAGATCCGATGGCTGGTGCCCATGGCATGGGCCATCATCACCACCGGGCCGTCCGGATTACCATCCCAGCGGTGCGCGATCTCGATATCGCCCACCCGTATCTTTTCGATGGCCATGATCCCTCAGTCCCTTCCACCGGCGCGGGCGTAGCGCACCAAGACCTTGCCGGTACATTTGCCGGTTAACATATCCCGAAGCGCGCTCGGGGTTTTCTCGAAACCCTCGATCACGTGATCCACGGACCGGATCAGCCCCTGGCGGCATAGATCCATCATCCGCTCGCGCGCGAAGGCCCAGCGCTCCGGGTATGAATAGCGTGAGAAGCCCTGAATGCTGGCTTCGCAAGCCCAAAGCTGGCGCATGTTGACGGGGTCGAGATCAGGTCGGTCGCTGTTGTTGGAGACGGTTCGACCAACCACCAGAACCTTGGCGTATTTCGCCAGATTGTCGAACACCGCGTCCGCCGCCGGCCCGCCCGTGGTGTCGAAGAACAAGTTAACCCCATCGGGGCATGCCGCCGTCAGTTGCCTGGCGAAACCCGAGGTGGAATGGTCAACGCATGCGTCGGCGCCAAGCGCGTCGATCACTAGCTTGCCTTTGGCCGCGCCA
>JAQBUJ010000531.1 GCA_027623845.1 Pseudomonadota bacterium | reverse complement strand
CGAACATCGAGGCGTCGTCAAACCCAAGCAACACATCTGGGAATACCGGACCAAAAGGGATAAGCCGCCACGGTCAAACCGTCGGTTTCCGCCTCGCGTTTCGACGCCGCGAGCTTTTCGCGCAACCCATCAATCTCGCTCGTCGACTCGCTCAGCTCCGCCTGCAGCGCGACGTTGCGCTCCTGCATCGCCTGGGTTTCGGCCATGATCGAGCCAACGATCGCCTTGATGTCGGCTGTCTCTCCACCAGCGCCCAGGCTATCATTGGCCTGCGCCAAGGCCGCGCCGTATTTGTCGGCGCTTTCGCCAACGTCGCCAACGGCATTGCTCAAACGATAGACGATGTTATCAAGGTCATCGCCGGCGCTGGCGATGGCGGCGGACGCCATCGACGGCAGGATGAATTCCTCAAACAGCGACTGATTGCGAAACTTATCGAACTCCTGATCGTTACTGGCCAATATTTCGACTTGGTGGCGCAGCGCCGCGTTGGCCCCGGTCACATAGGCGTACCAGACCGAATAGTTCTCCGGCGTCGGGTCGATGCCCCGCTTGCCCATCTCCTGCAAGGTTTCCGTCGCGTATTGTTGTGTCTGATCCACTCTTTCCCCGCCTCCTGTTCGTCTCAGTCCTTCAGCCAAGCGCGCCGCTGAAATACCAATCAACCGGCAAGTTGTCGCCGGATGCCGATAACCTGCCCACATTGCTTGGGCCGCGCGATACCACGATGCTCCTCGAGCATCGCGATGATCTTGGCTCGATTTTCTTGCGGGAACGCCGCCGACCGGCGCGCCTGCAAATCCACATGCAACCCCATCAGTTCCGTCGTCGCCGCCAGATACCCCTCGGATTCATTGTACATGGCGTGGAACATGTGAAGCCGTTTTTCATCGCCATCGAGCAACAGCGTCTCGAAACGCAACCCGTCCCCCTCGCAGACCTCGCGGTCATAGGTCATATGCGACTCGACGATAAACATCGAGGCTTCGGTCCGGTGACGATAAGCCTCTCCAAGACCGAGGTGGTCGAGCAAGGCGTCGCTCGCCTTGTCAAAGGCGACGCCATAGAAGCCAACATTCATATGCCCGTTGTAGTCGATCCACTCCCGTGAAACGCTCAACCGACAGGCCGTGAAGGGTTTTAACGTATCCATTCTCGAAACTTAACGACATCCAGCCGCCGCCGATAGCCAGCGCAAGCGTTTTTCCGCCAACCGGATTGATCCCCCCGTGACTCCTCTCGCCCTCCTCGCATCGCTTGGTCGCCATGGCACTCTGATAATGCCGTTGGGCGTGGTGATCGGTCTGTTATTTCCAGCCCTTAGCAATCTCTCGCGACCGCTCGCCGAGCCGCTGGTGCTGGTGATGTTCAGCCTCTCGATCTACCGGCTCGATCCAGCCGAGATCCGGGCCAGATTGCGCCGGCCGACGACCATTGCGGTCGGCATCGCCTGGGTGCTGTTGGTCATACCGGTCGCGGTGTTCTGGCTTGGCGATCTGGCCGGGCTGCCCCGCGGCCTGCTGATCGTCCTCCCCGCCTGGAGCGCCTGCCCGCCGCTGGTGTCGCTTCCCGGCCTGGCGCTGCTGCTCGGGCTCGATGGCGCGGTCGCCCTATTGGTGATGATCGGCGCCACGGTGCTGTTACCGCTGAGCTTGCCGATCGTACTTTCGATTCTGGTCGGGGACGAGTTCGGCTCGGATCCGGCGACCGTCGCCCAGCGCCTGCTGGTGATGGTGGTGATTTGTTGCCTGGTCGGCCAGGGCGTACGCCGGCTGATCGGCCACCAGCGCGCAACCGCGACAGCGGCCTCGGCCGACGGCGTCCTGGTGGTGCTGATGCTGCTATTCGCGATCACGATCATGGGAGGATTACACCAGGCGATCGACCGGGCGCCCGGGGATATCCCGCTCTTCGTAGCCAGCGCATTCCTGGCCAGCGCCGGCCTGCAATTGCTTGCTACCGGGGTCTTTCACCGGCTTGCCCGACCCAGCGCCGCCGCCATCGCATTGGCCAGCGGGAATCGAAACTTCGCCCTGCTGCTGCCAGCCGTGGGCGATAATCTCTCAGCCGACATGTGGTTGTTTCTGGCTATCGTACAATTCCCGATATACATCCTGCCGGCGCTCTCAAAACCGCTGTATCGTTTATATTGCGCCAAGCCGCCGCCTCGGGTCGCGGAAGACCAAGACAACGGACGCTAATTTCCCTATTCTCCGGCGTCCGCGGATCGGGTCGGCCATCGCTTAAAAGCCGCCCGGGCGGGTATCGAAAAACCGGTATTGAGAAACACCAATCGAGAAACGGTAGGCCCTGGTGCGAACTGCGATCAACCGCGCGAAACGACGAGGCAGTCTGGGAGCATGGCGGCGGCGGGCCACGCTTGCCGGTCTAACGGTGATCGCCATGGGCTCCAGTTACTTCTTCACCCTCGACAAGCCAACGAATTTTCAACATTTGGTCGCTGCGGTTATCGGGTTCTTCGGTCTCGCCGGTTTGTTCATGGATTGGGCGGTCTCGCGCAATATCCAACGCTCCGGCGGCATCCAGGCGATGCGATCCGGCGGCGTTCTCAGCACCGGGCCGGTCGCCACGGCGGGCCGGCTCTGGGCCCAAGGCGAGGGGTTTCGGATCTTTGCCCTGAAGGACGACGCCAGAAAAAACTTCCAGGAGGCGGCGTCACTGTTCAAGGAGGCCGGCGAGGACGAGGGTTTCGCCGATTGCCGCCTGAGCATTGGGTTGCTGGACGCGGAAGCCGGCAATACCGATGCCGCGCGGCGAACCTTCGAGGAAACCCTTGAAATCTACAAAACCGCATCCAAACCGCGCGGCGAAGGTCAGAGTCTGCTGAATCTGGGACTGCTTGACCTCGGTTTGCGCACCTATGACAACGCCCGGCAGTACTTTGGCGAAGCGCGGGCTAAATTCAATGGCGACAATGACCGGATGGGCGAAGGCAACGCCCTGCTCGGCTATGCCGAATGCTGCGCCAAATTGACCCTGAACGACGAGGCTGGCGGCGCTTATGATCAGGCGCGCTTTCTGTTCAGCCAGGCCGGCGACCGCACCGGCGAGGCGCATGCGCTGTATTGTCGGGCCGAGATCGACCGCCAGACCCGGCAGGTCAGCGAAGCGCAAAACCGCCTCGAACGGGCTTTGACCCTGTATCGCCGCACCGGCGATTTGATCGGCGAGGGTCATGTGCGCATGGCGATCACCGATATCTATCGGATGAACGCGCAGCCCGTCCAGGCGCAACAATCGGCTCTTGAGGCGGCGGACCGCTACA
>JAQBUJ010000530.1 GCA_027623845.1 Pseudomonadota bacterium | reverse complement strand
ACAAGGCCAACAATCACCTGCTCGGAGAGCGCCGCCAGCGAATTTCCACCAACTACGCGACACCACCGCATTGCACTGCCAACCTCTGTTACCTTGTGGCGAGCGTTTGCGATCCAAGGTTTTCTCCAAAGCGCATTGCCCTTCACACTGATAAGCTGGGGCGAGAAATACATCGATAGCGGGTTGGCCGGATTGCTCAACTCTACGCCGCCGCTGTTCGTTTTTCTCATTACATTCTTCATTCTGAAGCAAGCCGATACGCCCCTGCGGAAATTCATCGGCGTCGTCATCGGTTTCATCGGCGTTCTGGTGACGTTGGGGCCTGATGTGTTGAACGGCTCAAATTGGAGCGTTTGGGGGCAACTCGCCATAACCGGCTCAAGTGTTAGCTATGCTGCCGCCGCCATTTATGCCCGCAAATTTTCAAACCAACCCGCCCTGCTAACCGCCGCCTGCTCGATGACGATGGCCATGCTTTTGATGGCGCCAGTATCCATTTTCATTGATCAGCCTTGGACGTTGACGCTGCCCATCGAAGCGCTTTTATCGATTGCGGCTCTGGGCGTTCTATCGACCGCGCTGGCAATGACGATCTATTTCCGTTTGGTCAAAACTCTGGGCGCGATTGGCGTGACCAGCGGCAGCTATATGCGGGCAGGATTCAGTGTGTTGTTCGGAGTGGCTTTCCTTGGAGAGCATTTCACCCCGAGCCTGCTTATCGGCATTGTGCTGATATTGTTGAGTGTGGCGATCGTGACCGGCCACATTCGGCTGCCGTTCATCGAGAAGAAATAGCCTGGCCATTACCAATCCATCTAAATTCCGCCAACTCTCGCTGCACCAATTAATCAATCAGAGCACAAGCCACAGGATGTCAGCGCCAACAATCGGCGACTTTGGCCGCCCGTTTGCTGCCGGGTTGCTCATGCCTTCACTCTTTCGGCATAGTGCCGCTCCCATCATCCCGGAGCCTTAGACATGTCCGACCTTCCCGCCACGATGACCGCGATCGAGATTGAAGCTTTCGGCCCGCCGGAAGGTTTGAAAGCGGCTTCCCGTCCGATGCCGACGCCGAGTGACGGCGAAGTGCTGGTTCGGGTCTCCCATGCCGGGGTCAATCGCCCGGACGTGCAGCAGCGTCTCGGTGGCTATCCACCACCGCCCGGCGCCTCGGATATTCCCGGGCTGGAGATCGCCGGGACCATCGTCGCCCTGGGGCCGAATGCCGGTGACTGGAAGATTGGTGACGAGACCTGCGCGCTGGTTTCCGGCGGTGGTTATGCCGAGTATTGCACCGCGCCGGCGCCGCAATGTCTGCCGATCCCCAAGGGCTTCACGCTTGAGCAAGCAGCGAGCGTGGTCGAGACCAGCTATACGGTCTGGGCCAATGTCTTCATGCGCGGCCATCTGAAAGCCGGTGAAACCTTTCTGGTGCATGGCGGCTCCAGCGGCATCGGCACCATGGCGATCCAGCTGGCCAAGGCCTTTGGCGCCCGTGTCTTCGCCACTGCCGGTTCGGCCGAGAAATGCAAAGTCTGCGAAGATCTCGGGGCTGAGCGGGCGATCAACTATCGTGACGAGGATTTCGTCGCGGTGATGAAGCAGTCCGGCCGGGCCGATGTGATCCTCGACATGGTTGGCGGGCCTTATATCCAGCGCAACCTCGACTGCCTCAATATCGAGGGCCGGCTTTGCCAGATCGCCTTCCTGCAACCGCCGGTGGTCGAGAAATTCAACTTCCTAAAGATGCTGACCCTGCGGCTCACCCTGACCGGCTCAACCCTGCGGCCGCGCACCGTGGCGCAGAAGGCCGAGATCGCCGGCGCCCTCAAGGCGAAGGTATGGCCGCTGCTGGAGAGCGGCGCGGTGAAGCCGGTGCTGTTCAAGACCTTCCCCATGGCCGAGGCCGCCAGCGCCCACGCGTTGATGGAATCAAGCCGGCATATCGGCAAGATCATGTTGGATTGCCGCGGCTAACGGCGCTAACCGGGTAGCGGGCCGCCCCTTCCTCTTTTGGCTGGTGGTATAGTCGTTCTACGATGATCGCCGGCCCCTGCAAGGAACACCAAAATGGACGCACGAGAGATCCGAACCGCCGCCGAAGGTCTGGCATTGGTGGACGAAAGGAGGCTCAGTCACGCCAAGGTCGGGGTCACCGATATCGATGGCATTCTGCGCGGCAAGTACATGTCCCGGGACAAACTGGCATCGGCCTTCAAGTCCGGCTTTGGGTTTTGCGATGTGATCCTCGGTTGGGATTCCAACGATCATGTCTATGACAATGTCAGCTATACCGGCTGGCACACCGCCTATCCGGACGCCTCGGTGCGGGTGCTGCCGGAGACTTGCCGGGATATTCCCTGGGAAGACGACATGGCGTTCTTCCTGGCCGAGTTCGAAGGCGACGCTGAGGCGATCTGCCCGCGCGGCATCCTGCGCCGGACGGTCGAGAAGGCGGCGGCAATGGGCTACGACGTCTCGGCGGCGGCGGAATATGAATTCTTTTTGTTCCAGGAAACCCCGGAATCGGTGCGGGCGAAGAATTACCGCGACCTGACGCCGCTCACCCCAGGGTTTTTCGGCTATTCGATGCTACGCACCTCGGTGCATTCCGACCTGCATATGGCCTTTTTGGAAATGTGCGAGTTGATGGATTTTCCAATCGAGGGCTATCACAGCGAATCCGGGCCGGGGGTGTTGGAGGCGGCGATTCAGGTCGATGACATCATGGCGGCGGCGGACAAGGCTATTTTGTTTAAGACTTTCACCAAGATTTTTGCCCAACGCAACGATCTGATGGCCACCTTCATGGCCAAATGGTCGACGGAATATCCCGGCCAGTCCGGCCATATCCATCTTTCGCTGAGAAACCGGGACGGCAGCAGCGCCTTCCATGAGCCCGGCAAAGAGCATGCCATGAGCGATGCGATGCGCTGGTTCGTCGGCGGCCAGCAGACCTTGATGCCGGAGGTGTTGGCGATGGTGTCGCCAACGGTGAATTCCTACACCCGGATGGTTCCCGGTTTTTGGGCGCCGACGGAATCCAACTGGGGGGTGGAGAACCGGACCTGCGCGCTGCGGGTCATCCCGGGGTCGGCCCAATCGCAACGCTGCGAGTACCGGGTGTCGGCGGCCGACGCCAATCCCTATCTGGCGATGGCGGCGGCGCTGGGCTCAGGCCTTTGGGGGATTGAGAACCAGGTTGAGCCGACCGCACCGGTGACCGGCAATGCCTATGAGCAAACTTTCCCGCGCCGTCTGGCGCTGCCGCGCACCCTCTGGGAAGCCGCCCAAAAACTGA
>JAQBUJ010000529.1 GCA_027623845.1 Pseudomonadota bacterium | reverse complement strand
CCGTCACCGATAATTTTCGCGTCATCTCACACCAGGGATTTCGGGTTCTGGAGTGACCCTGGTATAGAAGAATCACCGGCGCGTAAGGCTGACCGGATAATTTGATCGCGAGGAGGAAGTCGTGGCGAGGTTTGTTTCAAGGCTGCTGGGGATCGTCACCCAAGCGGCTCTGGTCTTGGCGATGTTGAGCGTCAGCGGGACGGCGCGCGGTAATGAATTGATCCAGTTTAGCATCGGCACCGGGGCGATCGCCGGGACCTATCATCCGATCGGGTCATTGATCGTGAATATCATCTCGCAACCGCCCGGATCGCGCGCTTGCGAGGATGGCGGGGGCTGCGGTGTGCCTAATCTTGTCGCGACCACGCAATCATCCCAAGGTTCGGTGGCTAATGTGCGGGCGATCCAGGATGGCCGGATCCTTTCCGGCTTCAGCCAGGCCGACGTGGCGCATGACATGGTCGCCGGAAGCGGCGCCTTTGCCGGCATGCCGCCGCTCGACAAGGTTCGCGGGCTGGCCAATCTCTATCCGGAAAATCTCCATATCGTCGTGCGCCGCGGCGCCGGCATCCGAAGCATCGCGGATCTTCCTGGCAAAAGGGTGTCGATGGATGTGCTCGGATCCGGCACCCGGTTCGCGGCGGAAACCGTCCTGGCCGCTTATGGCCTGACAGACAGCGATGTGATCTCCGTGAACGGCACGTCGGATCAAGCGGCGACCCTGATGCGTAAGGGCGAACTGGACGCGTTTATCGTCGTTGCCGGGACCCCGGCGCGCGCCGTTACCACCTTGACCCGGGATTCCGTCGCGGCGGTAGTCGGCCTCGGCGAGGATCAGATGAAGGCGATCTTGGCCGATCATCGCTTTTTCAGCCGATCAACGATCCTGGACGGTATCTATGAAGGCGTGAGCGGGGTGTCGACCATCGCCGTTGGCGCCCAATGGCTGATCTCGGCGGACGTCCCGGAAGATCTGGTTCACGACATTTGCCGAGCCTTGTGGAGCGATAGCGCCCGCATCGCGCTCGACAAGGGGCATCCCCAAGGCCGGCATATCCAGTTGTCGCGCGCCCTGGACGGAATTTCCATCCCCTTGCATCCCGGCGCAACGCGTTGTTACCGCGAGCTCGGGCTGATCAAGTAGAGCGGACAGGGACAGGGGTGGAGATGGAGATGGAAAGAACTACTGCCGCGGCTCAGGCGACCAAGGCGGTCAGGGAACAAGAGCCGGCGGCAGCATGCTTTCTCGCGATGGTTCTCAGTGCACGGTCGGGGCCTGTGCGGCGACCGCCGTGTGGTGGTACATCTGATGGTCCATCACCGGTGTTAATTTCTGAAGTTCAAACTGGGCGGGGCCGGCGAAAATCTGCTCGCTGGATTTGAGCACCGACACCAGCGCATCGGCAATTCGTCTTTCCTCGCCAGCAATATCGGAGACTGACCTTGTCAGCAACTGCATGGCTTTTTCCGCAACCGTTCTGGTCATGGTAGATATCCTTCCTTCTAAAGGATTGTGTGAAGGCACATTATATAAAATTTTACCTAAACACAAGAGAAAACCACCCGATGCCGGGTAAAACCAACCAATCTCTATCGCGCTGCGATCCAAACCGCGTCACACATGCGCCTATATCTCCTTGATTCACAGGATTAAAAAACATGGATGATCCCATTCAACGCCACCCGACGCGGGCCGAACAGCTTGATATTCTCACCGGTTTGATCGCCGAGACGGCTGGCCCGAATGCGCCGGTGCTCGATCTGGGTTGTGGTACCGGTTATCTGCAGCATCTGCTTGGCGCCAAACGCCAGGATCTCGCGGTCACCGGCGTCGATATGAATGAGACATCCCTGGCGGCGGCGGCCAAGCGCTTTGAAGGCCGGGGCGATTACCACTGGGTCCAGGGTGATTTACGGGCCTTGGGTGCGATCGATCTGCCGCGGCAGGACTACAAAGTCGCGGTGACCTGCCTTACCTTCCATGATCTCAATGACATCGAGAAGCAGGCGGTGATCGCCTGGACCGCGCGCCAACTTGCCGAGGATGGCGTCTTGCTGCTGATGGATCGCATTCGGCTGACTGAGGCGGCGCTGTTTCCGCTTCAGGTCGCGCTGTGGAAGCGTCTGGAGCAGGTGCACGGCTTTGGGATGCGCAGCGCCGAGACCTTTGACGCCTACGAAGCCGATTTCGCCTCCAACAACAGCCCGGGCCGGCTTGACGACTATCAGGCGTGGTTCAAGGCGGCGGGTTTGGTGAGCCAGGTGCTGCATTTGCACGGCAACATCATGATCATGGGCGCCGCACGCCCGGTCGCCGACTGATCAAAAAACACGCTATCGCGTCGGGACCGGCTCATCGCCCGAATAGTCATAGAACCCGCGACCGGCCTTACGACCGAGCCATCCGGCCTCGACATATTTCACCAACAGCGGACAGGGCCGGTATTTCGAATCCGCCAACCCCTCGTAGAGCACGTGCATCACCGAGAGGCAGGTGTCGAGGCCAATGAAATCGGCCAGCTGCAACGGGCCCATCGGGTGATTGGCGCCGAGTCGCATGGCGGTGTCGATCGACTCGACGCCGCCGACGCCCTCATAGAGGGTGTAGACCGCTTCGTTGATCATCGGCAGCAAGATGCGGTTGACGATGAAAGCCGGAAAATCCTCGGCCACCGAGACGGTCTTGCCGAGCTTCTCGGCCAACGCCTTGACCACCAGGAAGGTATCCTGGTCGGTCGCGATGCCGCGGATCAACTCGACCAGTTGCATGATCGGCACCGGGTTCATGAAATGCATGCCGATGAACTTGCCGGGGCGATCGGTAACCGCCGCCAATCGGGTAATCGAGATCGACGAGGTGTTGGTGGCGATCAGGGCTGTGGCCGACAGATGCGGCACCAAGGCCTTGAGGATCTCACGCTTGACGGCTTCGTTCTCGGTCGCCGCCTCGATGACCAGATCACTATCAGCGAAAGCCGCATGGTCCTGACCGGTGGAGATCCGCGCCATCGCCGCCTTGACGTCAGCATCGGCGATCTTACCTCGGCCGGCTTGTCTGGCGAGGTTGCGCTCGATCGACGAAACCGCGTTGGAGAGCGCGGCTTCCTGCACGTCGCACAGATGAACATCCAAGCCGGCCAGCGCGCAGACATGCGCAATGCCGGCGCCCATCTGCCCGGCGCCGATAATGCCGACCCGCTGAACCATTGTATCCACTCCTGCTGGCGGCCTCGTTAGGCCAGCCGCGCTGCGCCGCCCGACTCCGCTTAGGAGCCGAAGCCCTGCTTGGCCAATTCCTCGT
>JAQBUJ010000528.1 GCA_027623845.1 Pseudomonadota bacterium | reverse complement strand
CCCCCGCCAATGTCCGAAATATTCCCGGTCCACATCATCGGCGGCGGTCTCGCCGGCTCCGAGGCCGCTTGGCAGATCGCCCGCGCCGGGGTTCCCGCCATCCTCCATGAAATGCGCCCGACCCGGATGACCGACGCGCACCAAACCGAGGCGCTGGCTGAGCTGGTCTGTTCAAACTCGTTCCGTTCCGATGATCACCAATCCAACGCGGTCGGCGTTCTGCATGAGGAAATGCGACGCTGTGGCTCGTTGATCATGCAGGCGGCGGATGCCTCGAAGGTGCCCGCCGGGTCGGCGCTGGCGGTCGATCGTGACGCGTTTTCCGCCCAGGTTCAGCAGGCCATCGAGGCGGATCCACTGATCAGCATCGAACGCGGCGAAGTAACCGCGCTTCCGCCCACGGACTGGCAAAGCGTCATTATCGCCACCGGGCCGCTGACCTCGCCGGCCCTGGCCCAATCGGTTCAGGCGCTCACCGGAGAAGAGTCCCTTGCTTTCTTCGATGCGATCGCCCCGATTGTTCACAAGGACAGCATCGATTTTTCGATCGCCTGGTTTCAGTCCCGCTACGACAAGAGCAGCCCGGACGGCGATGGCGCCGATTACATCAATTGTCCGATGGATCAGCCACAGTATGAGGCCTTCATCGCCGCCCTGCTCGCCGCCGAAACCATGGAATTCAAGCAATGGGAGAAGGACACCCCCTATTTCGATGGCTGCATGCCGATTGAGGTGATCGCCTCTCGCGGCCCGGAAACCTTGCGCTTTGGGCCGATGAAACCGGTTGGCCTGACCGACCCCCGGACCGGCGAACGGGCCCATGCGGTGGTCCAGTTGCGCCAGGACAACGCGCTGGGCACGCTCTACAACATCGTCGGCTTTCAAACCAAGATGCGCCATGGCGCTCAGACCGAAGTGTTCCGCTCGATCCCGGGCTTGGAAAAGGCCGAGTTCGCCCGGCTTGGCGGCTTGCACCGCAACACCTTCATCAACGCGCCGCTCCTGTTGGATAGCGCGCTGCGTCTCAAGGCCGATCCGCGACTGCGGTTCGCCGGCCAGATCACCGGTGTTGAGGGATATCTGGAGAGCGCGGCGATCGGTCTGCTGGCCGGGCGCGGCGCGGCGGCTGAACAGCTTGGCCTGGCGGTAACCGCGCCGCCCGGCACAACCGCGCTCGGCGCGCTGCTGTCGCATATCACCGGCGGCGCCGACGCCAAAACCTTCCAGCCGATGAACGTCAATTTCGGCCTGTTCCCGCCGATCGAGGGCCGCACCAAGAAGGCGGACCGCAAGCTCATGTACCCCGCCGATCGAGCCGGAGATCACCGCCAACGGCAAGAAACGCCGTCTCAAGGGCCGTGACCGAAAACAGGCGATGGCGGCGCGGGCGCTGGTCGATATTCAGTCCTGGTCGGGCCGACCTGCCGAGGCTGCGGAATAGGGCCTGTCCGGCGTCCCATCTGGGAGCAACTTCTAGAACCGGCGCAACAGTGACGCCCGCCACAGCGCCCAAGGCTTCATCGGCATCGGGGCGTTGATCGTTGCATCGAAGGCATTCCAACCGGCCCGCTGCAACCGCTGCAGATAGAGCGCCGAAAGTCGGCCCGGCAAGATCACCGGCGCGGCGGCCTTGAAACGGATGCCGGAACGCAGTCTGGCGGCAAGCAGATGCTGGTTGGCGGTCTCGGCCACGGTTTGGACCACCGCTCGAAGCTGGGGGCGGTCGCGCAGTTCGTGATAGTCACCCAGCCTCGCACCCCGGGCCTGAAAAATGTCCTGCGGCAACATCGATCGCTTGCTTCGGGCCAGATAGGGCATGGCGCGCAACAGGCCGGTCAACGCCGTCGCCACAGCGATGTCGTCGGCGGTCCGGGTCGTCGCCGGGTCCTGCACCCCCAGAATAGCAAGACCGATCCCTGAGATCATTCCGGCGGTTCGGCGGGCATAGTCGATCAGCGCATCAATGGTGGCGAAGGGCGCGTCATCAAGATCGATTTCGCGCGCCTCCAACAGGTCGTCAAAACCGGCGCGATCCAGTTCAAAGGTCTCGAAAGCCCAGGCAAGTCCCAGCACCACCTCATGCTGTCGGGGCGTCCCGGCGAAGATCCCGTCCAGGGCCTCGCGCCACCATTGCAGGCGAATATGGCCAAGCATCGGGTCGCTCACCACCTCGCGAATCTTGGCGACCTCATGATTGAAGGCGTGCAGGGCGAAAAGACCCTCGCGCGCCTTGGGTTCGGCGAACAGGTCACAGAGATAACGGTCGGGGTCGTGCGCGCGGACGATCTCACCGGGGGCGGAAAGTCGGGCCATGGTAATCGCCCTCAGCCCTCATCCGCCGGGCGCAGAAGATCACGGCGCAGCGCTGCCTCCATCGCCGGCCCGTTGATGGCAACGCCGAGCGCGTCCTTACCAGCGCTGGCAAACAACCGGTCATAGACCGCGATCAAGCCGTTCAACGCCAATCTCTCAACCATGCCGAGATGACCGCCGACCTCGCGCAGCGCCGCGTGACCGGCCGCCTTAAACGGTTCGGCTTTGCTGATCAACAATCCGGCCAAGACGCCGATCGCCGGTGACTTCTCGGCCAGAGCGGCACTCAGCCCGTCGCGGGTCAACCCGGCGGCCGCCAAAATTTCGCTCGGAATGGTGATCAAACGGGGCGACCGACCGGCGTCCTTGGCAAGATCGCGCAGGATATGAACGATATAGCAATAGATCGCCAGATCCTTGGCATAGTCGCGGGCGGCGCGTGGCAGCTCATAGCGGTAACCACTGGCCGGATCATGCCGTGCGGCAAGCAGATAAATGAAGATCGCCGCCGGCGCCACGGTCGCCCCGGCGCAATACTCCAGGAAATCCTCCCAACTTCGCATTTCCCGTTCCTCGACATCGCTCAACAGCGCCCCGGCAAGGGCGCGCCAAGGCCAGGCGCCAAGATCGCTACGCCCGGCGGTATCGGCCAAAGCGGCGACGCCGTCCGGATGTAGTGGACCGGCAGTTGATTCATCGCCAATTGATTCACCGGCAGCATCGAAAATCGTGCTCTGGCTGAGCCAATCGGAAATGGCCCGGCGCGCTTCATCACGCTCGGCATCGCGTTGCTGTGCCGGCAGAGTGAGAAAATCCTCGTCAACGCGGTCATCAATCACCCGCATCGCCGCATAGGTGGCAAAGAAAAAGTCTTGGCGAAAACCAGGCAGTAAACGCGCGGCATGCAGAAAATTGGCGTTCGCCCGACCGGCGATTTCCCGGCAGAGCCGCTGTCCGCGCGCGATTGCTACCGGATCAGTCAACGGGAAGCAG
>JAQBUJ010000527.1 GCA_027623845.1 Pseudomonadota bacterium | reverse complement strand
ACCGCGACTTTAGCCGCTTAGCGGGCCTGACCGTCGCCAATCCGCTGGTCCTATGAACGGCCAGAATTGATCGGATTTAGGGCTCGTTGGGATGGATGAGGCGCACCTGGTCGGGGGCGGTTTCGAGGCGGATGGTTTGGCCTTCACGGAGGCTGCCGGCGTGCACCGCGGATGCGCGGACCCGGATGGTGTGATCCTGGTGGCGGCCAATGAACAGGATGGTGTCGCCGTAATTGATGCTGTCGGTAATCTGGATATCGAACGCGCCGGCTGCCGCATCGGTCGCCGTCCCGGTCGTTTGGGCGATCTGCAGCCACTCGGGCCGGATTAACACCTCGACGCTGGCACCGGCAGCAAAGCCTGACATATCGGCGACCGCGATCGGTCCCATGCCGGCCAACTCAACCCTGCCGCCCTCTGCCACGGTGCCGGCGAAGATGTTGTTATCGCCGATGAACTCGGCGACGAACCGCGTCTTAGGGTGATTGTAGACGGTGAGTGGTTCATCGATCTGTTCGATGCGGCCGGCGCTAAACACGGCAACCCGGTCCGACATTGTCATCGCCTCGGTCTGATCATGAGTGACGTAGACCATGGTGATGCCGATATCGCGATGGATGCGCTTGAGTTCGACCTGCATTTGCTCGCGCAGGTTCTTGTCGAGTGCGCCGAGCGGTTCGTCGAGCAGCAGGACATCGGGGTCGAACACCAGGCCGCGGGCGAGCGCGACGCGCTGCTGCTGGCCGCCGGACAGTGCGCGGGGGTGTTTGTCGGCGTGGTCGCGCAATTCGACGCGGTCGAGCGCCTTGTTGACGCGCTCTTCGATTTCGTTGGCCGCAAAGCGCCGCATTTTGAGGGGGAAGGCGATGTTGCGCGCCACCGTCATATGCGGGAACAAGGCATAGTTTTGAAACACCATACCGACATTGCGGCGATAGGGTTTGACCCGGGTGAGGTCGCGGCCTTGCAGATTGATCTGGCCCGACGTCGGCTGTTCGAAACCGGCGATCATCATCAGCGTGGTGGTCTTGCCCGAGCCGCTGGGGCCCAGCAAGGTCAGGAATTCTCCTTTGGCGATGTCGAGATCGATACCATCGACCGCGTTGATGCGCCCGTCATAGCTTTTGACGATCTGGCTGAGCCGCAGGTAGCTGGTGTCGCTCACTGGATTATGCCTTGAACTGGTCGCCACGCCATTTTAGCGCCGCACCGAGACCATCCTTTTTGGTGATTTCCTTGAAGCGGGTACCGCTCTCGGTTTCGACGGCATACATGATCGAGACGATATCGACCCCGTTGAGGATGGCGTTGCGCAAGCCCGCGGCCTCGGCGGTGCGCCGCAACCCGAGCTTGGTGCCGTTGAGGGCTTCGGGATCGACCAGCGCCATGCGGTTGGCCAGTTTCAATGCTGCGGCGTCGAGTTCGGCGGCCGGAACGACACGGTTGACCATGCCGAATTCCTTGGCCGTCTCGTCATCGATCATGTCGCCCATATAGAGGAGCTCGCGTGCCCGCTTATAGCCAATGATAAATGGCATGATCAAAGCCGGGCCGACGCCGGAAAAACGGACCTCGGGTTCGCCGAACTTGGCGTCGTCACCGCAGATCGTGAGATCGCAGAACATGGCGAGTTCGCAGCCGCCGCCCAGCGCATAGCCCTGCACTTGCGCGATCACCGGTTTCTTCATGTCCCAGGGTTTCATCTCGAAGGCACAGGACTCATGCAGGTATTCCCGCCACTTCAACGGGTCATGACGCCATTTGGCTTTTTCGGGATCCTCGGCGCCGATGTCGTAGCCGACGCAGAACGCACGCCCGGCACCGCGCAACATCACGACCCGGGTGTTGGGATCGGCGTCGGCCTCGTTCAAGGCGGCCATCGCTGCCTCGCGCAACGCGACATTGATCGCATTGAGCTTGTCGGGCCGGTTCAGTGTGACGATGCTGACCTTGTCGACGGTTTCGTACAGGACCAGATTTTCTTCAGCCATTGGTTGGGTCTCCCTAAGAAATATTTCCGGATGCTTTTTGCCGGGCGCGGTTGCGGCCCACTTTATCGATTGCGCCGAGCCCTTGCGCGGTGCCGCCGATCAAAGCAGCACCACCGGCGGCAAGCATTTGGGCCTGGTCGGTACGAAATACGCCGCTCCGCATCGACATAAAGTAGAACGGAATATCGAAGCGAGCGTTGGCGTTAACGACCATCTCGGAATATTCCCGCGCCTTATCGGTGTATTCGGTGGGCTGGTTGTCCATCCCTTCGCCGACATAGGCGATCGCGTCGTAGTCGCCCGAGGCGGCGAGGGTTTCCAAAGCGTGCGGCACGTTGACCAGATACTCGCCATGACCCCAGGCGTCGAGCGGATTGCCGTCGCCGAGCAAGGGGCCGATTACGCGCTCGGCCTCGGCCCGGACCGCCGGTGTCAGCGGCGGCAGTTCGAGGCCGAGTTCCGCAGTGCGGTCGAGAATCAGTTCGCACTGCCCGCCCGAGGCGACGACAACGGCAATGCGCGGGCCACCCGGCAGCTTGTCGCCCTGGCAGACGGCGATCACCTCGGCCATTTCGTCGAAGTCGTTGACCTCAATCGCGTGATGGGCGTGCAGCATTTTGGAGATCGCGCGTGCATCACCCGGGTCACCGCCGGTGTGGTTGGCAATCGCAGCCTGGGCGCGGCCGGTCTTGCCGACCTTGAGCACCACCACCGGTTTGTCGAGTTCGGCGGCGCGGTCGAGCGCTGCGGCAAAACGGTCTTGGTCGCGCACAGCTTCCAGAAACATCGCGACGACCTTGGTGGCGGGATCTTCAATGACCGCTTCAAGGTATTCGGCTGCCGTCGTGACGGCTTCGTTGCCGCTAGAAATCATGTGGCTGAAGCCAAACCGGCGGACGTCGGCAATCAGGCCGATGCAAATCGACCCGGATTGGGAGATCACGGCGACGTTGCCCTTGATCGTCCCAGCGTCTCTCAGCTTCATGAGGAAGGATGAGCTGCCAGCTAGCGGATTAAGAACGCCCATGCAGTTGGGGCCGCATAACGCCATACCAGATTCCCGGCTGAGTTCGACGATACGGCGCTGCAGTTCGATACCGTCGCCGCCGATTTCGGCGAAACCGCTGTCGTAAATCACCGCCGCGCCGACGCCTTTGGCGGCTGCCTTTTCGTATTCGCCGAGAATGCGGTGCGCAGCGATGCAGAAAATCACGAGATCGATGGGATCGGGGAGTTCTTCAAGCGAGCCATAACAGCGGCGGCCGAGAATTTCCTCGTAGCGCGGATTGACGGGATAGATCTCGCCATCGAAACCCA
>JAQBUJ010000526.1 GCA_027623845.1 Pseudomonadota bacterium | reverse complement strand
CTTTCGGCGGCTTTCATCCCTTTCAAATCATCCGGGGATGCATCTCAATCAAGCCGAGTATTAGCAGCACTCTACCCGAACGGCTGCTAATATGTTGAAATTATTCATTTTATTCTTGATGAAAAATATTCTCTCCCGCACGATTTCCACACACAGCAACCGCTCGCGTCAGATCTGGACGGGAAAGGGTACCAACGTGACGATCATGCAAACCACTCTGCTTGCCCGCCGCCTCACCACGGCCGAAATCTTGTATCACATGCCGGATTACCCGGGCCTGCTGCAAAGCTTCGTCTGGCAGCACATGGACGTGGCCCCGGACTACCCCCGTCTGCACAAGTTTCTTGAATTTTGGCAGGACAATATCGAGGGCCGCCTGCATTCGGTCACCGTCGCCGCCGACGCGCTCAATCGTCCCTGCAAGATCCATCGTCCCTGCGAGATCCATCACGCCAAGGCTGAATTCCGGCTGCATTAACCCACCAGTATCCGGAGCCAACCAGTACCCGCTAGGCTTCACCTTACTCGGGCGCCAGGGTCACCTTAAGGCCGTCCAAGGCCGCGCGCATGGTCAACTGGCAGGACAACCGCGAGTTCGCCTCGACGTCAAAGGCCAGGTCGAGCATGTCGGTCTCTTCCTCGCCCTTCTCCTCCAGCTTGTCGACCCAGGCGGCGTCGACATAGACATGACAGGTGGCGCAGGCGCAGGAGCCGCCGCATTCCGCCTTGATCGGCAGGCCTTCGTCGCGGATCAGCTCCATAATTTGCCAACCGTCAATGCCGGCGATCTCGTGTTCCTTGCCATCGCGGTCGGTGACGAAGATCTTCATGATACCCCCAATTTTTCCTGCAAGTCGGAGCTTGAGGTTGTGTACTGGAACCGCAGCCGACGCTCCGGATAGACGTAGCGGAAAGCCTGCTGTGACATCAAGGCCGCTTCGTGAAATCCTGACAGAATCAGCTTCAACTTGCCGGGATAGGTATTGATGTCGCCAATCGCGAAAATGCCCGGCACATCGGTCTCGAATTTCTCGGTATCGACTGGAATCAGATTCTTGTCGAGGTTGATCCCGAACTCGGCGACCGGGCCGAGCTTCATGGTCAGGCCGAAGAACGCCAGCAAGGTGTCGCAGGGGATGTCGTAGTCGCCGTCCGGCCCCTTGACCGAAACCGCTTCCAGCTTGCCGTCACTGCCTTTCAGTTCCTTCAACTGGGCGATATGCAGGGCCATGCCGCCGCTTTCGACCAGCGCGCGCATCTTATTGACCGTGTCCGGCGCGGCGCGGAAATCGTCGCGCCGATGCACCAGCGCCATACTTTTGGTCATCGGCTGTAGGTTGACTGTCCAATCCAACGCCGAATCGCCGCCGCCGGCGATCAGCACGTTCTTGCCGCGGAACCGCTCCATCTGGCGCACCGAATAGAACACCGACTCACCCTCATAGGCCTCCAACCCCTGCAACGGCGGCTTCTTCGGCACGAAACTGCCGCCGCCGGCGGCGATCACAATGACCGTCGCCTCGATCACCGTGCCGGTATCGGTGGTGACCCGCCATTTGCCGTCATCGGTCTTGATCAGCGATTCCGCCATCTGACCGAAATGAAACGTCGGCCCGAACGGCTCGATCTGCGCCATCAGCTTGTCGGTCAATTCCTGACCGGTACAGATCGAAATCGCCGGAATGTCGTAAATCGGCTTTTCCGGATACAGCTCGGCGCATTGGCCGCCCGGATAATCAAGAATGTCGATCAGATGCGCCTTCATATCCAGCAGGCCCAGCTCGAATACCGCGAACAGGCCAACCGGGCCGGCGCCGATGATGATCACATCGGTCGAATGGGGGCTATCGCTCATAATGTTTCCTGGTGATTGCGGCTAAACGTCGAAAGGCTGAGGTGCGCCGGGGGGATAAATACGGATCAAGCGGCGCGCTGCCAAGGTCGAATTCGAACATGACGGCGTTTCCGCATTGGCATCAACCGGTTAAAACGGCGATGGCGTCGCGGCCAGCCGTCGAAGACTCAATGGCGGAAATGCCGCATCCCGGTCAGCACCATCGCCACGTCATTGGCGTCGGCGGCGGCGATCACCTCGGGATCACGCAGCGAGCCGCCGGGCTGGATCACCGAGCGCGCGCCGGCCTCAATCGCCGTCAGCAATCCGTCGGCAAACGGGAAAAACGCATCCGAGGCCACTGCCGAGCCGATGGTCAGCGGCTGCTCCAGGCCCATCGCCTCGGCGGCGTCGCGCGCCTTGTGGGCGGCGATGCGCGCCGAATCAACCCGGCTCATCTGACCGGCGCCAATGCCGACGCTGGCGCCGTCCTTGACATAGACGATGGCGTTGGACTTCACGTGCTTGGCGATTCGAAAGGCCAGCAGCAGGTCACGCAGTTCGGCCTGGCTCGGCGCCCGCTTGCTGGCCACGGTCAGATCCGCCTCGGTGATCCGGCCGAAATCGCGGTCCTGAACCAGCAAGCCGCCGGCCACCGGCTTGACCAAGCGGCCTCGGGCGGCCGGGTCCGGCATGCCGCCGGTCTCCAGCACTCGGATGTTCTTCTTGGTCGCCAGAATCGCCCGGGCATCGGCGTCGACCGAGGGCGCCACCACCACCTCGGTCAGGATTTTGATGATCTCGGCCGCCGTCGCTCCGTCGAGCGGCCGGTTCACCGCGATGATGCCGCCAAAGACGCTGACCCGGTCGCAGTCAAAGGCCCGTTGATAGGCCTCCAGCACCGAGCCGGCCTCGGCCACCCCGCAGGGATTGGCATGCTTGATGATCGCCACCGCCGGGCCGTCGAATTCGGCCACCAGTTCGATGGCGGCGTCGGTGTCGTTGAGGTTGTTGTAGCTCAGCGCCTTGCCCTGCAATTGGGTTGCGCTGCCGACCCCGGCGCGGCTGCTGGAGGTCCGGTAGAACGCGGCGGATTGATGCGGGTTCTCGCCATAGCGCATGATCTGCGGGTTGGCGCCGGCGAAGCTCACCCGGCGCGGCGTGGTGTCGCCGGCCTCAGCCGCCAGCCAGGTCGAGATCTCCGAATCATATGCCGCGGTCCGCGCATAGGCGGTGGCGGCCAGCCGCCGGCGCAGCGCCAGCGGCGTGGCCCCGTCATTGGCGGCCAACGCCTCCAGCACGGCCTGATAATCCTCAGCATCGACCACCACGGCGACCGAAGCATGGTTCTTCGCCGCCGCCCGGATCATCGCCGGCCCGCCAATATCGATATTCTCGACGCAGGTGGCGTAGTCGCTGCCGGCGGCGACGGTCGCTTCGAACGGGTACAAATTGATGACGACGAGGTCGATGGCGCCGATGCCGTGCGCCG
>JAQBUJ010000525.1 GCA_027623845.1 Pseudomonadota bacterium | reverse complement strand
CTGACAAGGCCAACAATCACCTGCTCGGAGAGCGCCGCCAGCGAATTTCCACCAACTACGCGACACCACCTTGGGGGCCGGTAGACGATCAAAGTCTAGTACTGAATCAACATATCGTTGGGCCTGACGGGGCGACGGTGCCAATTGATGTTTGCGTGGAAAAAAATCTACTGAATGGCACTGTCATGCCGTTCATGCTGCGAAATCGGGGTTATCGCTTTGTCCGCAATTCCCTGTCTGAACTAAAGTCCGCGGCGCTCGATATTTTCGAGACGACGGCGGATTGTCCGGCATGGCGAGAAGCCCAACTCGAAACGCCGGGCATCGCGGCCGACCACGTCGCCTGGCCAACGGCTTCCACATGGCGGCATCGCGTCTCGGGCTATGAAGCGATTAAACCGTTGTCGGTCAGGGAAGGCGATCTTTGAATGCAATATGAGGCTCTCCCGAATTTTTCGAACCTTGGGCCTTATGGCGGCCAATCCGGCGCCTCACCGGCGCGATCGATCACCATTTTTGCGCATCTTCTGGCCGATCGATGGGATGACTTTTTAATCCAAAACCTATACGCGGCGGCGGTACGTCGAAGTTTCGACCATGCTCGTTTGTTTGTATTCTATCACAATGGCCCACCCTTCCACCGCGACATCGCCAAGATGAACGCCGATATCACCTATGCTTGGCGAGCCGACGGGACCGCATCCATTCCCCTGGACTATTTTGATTCTTCCCATGACGCCGCTCTGCGCTCAGGCAGCCCGGTCTGGTACGAGCAGGGGTGCGACAAGCCGGATCTCATGCTGCTCCCATCGATCATGGACTGGCGGCATCTCGGCGCCTTCGAACGCCCGCCCCGCTTCGTGCTGCCCCGCGACCAAGTACCAACCATCAACCGAGCGTTCCGCGGCCTGGGGGTTGATGCGAACTGGTGGTATTGCGCGGCGACGGTGCCGGATCACGACGCCCTTGTGCACCGGGATGAATTCAGCGCGGCATTGCGCGTGGCCGCCGATGTTATCGTTAAAGAACATGGAGCGTGCGTGGTCCTGGTCGGTGACCCGGCCACTAAACTCGGCCCGTTACCGGACGGGGTAATCGATGCGCGGTCGCTTCCCGAAGGCATCTTCGGTCAGGCCTATGCGATCGCCAAAGCGCGCTTCTTATTCGACTTCTTCCCGTCGCCTTGGCTTTGGTTGGCATTCGGCTTGGATACCCCATGGCTCCGCCGTACCGATACACGTGCAGCGGTCCCACTCCCGGGGCGAGGGTTCATCTTCGCGGCTCCCAGCACGCGCGACGCTGGCTCGCGAACCGCCAACGCCGTCACCGCGATGATACGGGAAACCGAGGATTGCCCAATGTGGCGCTCCGATCCGCATGATAACTTCGGCCCCGCTAAGAACCGCATGGATCTACCTATGCCATGGGGGCCAAACGCCCGGATGATCAATATCGACTAGCGCCCGAATTCGACGTTCGTATCACTTTGTAGAGCCTTTGTTCGAACTTCAAATCCGGCAGCCTGTTAGGCAGCGCTCTTATCCGCCGCCGGGATGTTGTCGAGCGACTGCAGCCATAGTTCGAGTGTCACGACCTGCCACAAGACCATCATGTGATCCTCACGGGATCCAGGCTGGTTGACGATCTCCTCGTGTTCATCGATCAATGCTCGCAAGGCCGTATTGTCGTATATGCCGCGTTCGATGAAACGGCGCGAGGAGACCATGTCCAACAAGGTCTCGCGCCCAGCCCCGGCGAACCACTGATGCGCCGGGGCGTTCCAGCCGGTTTTTGTCACCCGGGTGCGTGTCGCTTCCGGCAACAACCCTTTATAGGCTTCCCGCGCAAAGGATTTGGTGACGCCGTCGTGGATTTTGCGGTCACCGGGTAGCGCCAGCATGAACTCGAACAATCGCCAGTCGAGAAACGGATGAAATTCCTGCAACCCAAGCGCGGCGGCATTGCGATCGCCGGCGCGCAGACAGCAAGGCATTGTGTTAAAAAGCAATTCATTGCGCATATGAGCCGTGAGATAACTGTCTGATGTGGCCTCATAACGCGGGAGCAAGACATCGAGGCTGCCCAAGTCCGGGTTCAACAACCGGCCATAGCGATGTAACAAATGCGCATTCGCCCGGCAAAGACCCGGGTGTTCCGGATCGGTCAACATCGCCATGGTTCGCGCGGCGACGTCGCCTGACTTGTTGAAGACCGGATGATCATGGTTTTGCACCCAGGCCGCGATTTCGCGGTCCAGCTGATCGGTACGTCCTGCTGCCTTCAGATCGGCGAAAAAGTAGAAGAAATAATCGTACTCTCCGGCATGTTGCTCGTCCCCACCGAGGCCGCCAAAAACCGATCCATAGCCCATGTCGGCGATCCGTTCGGCCAGCAAGTAGTGGCTCATCCAGGTTGCCGTCGGAATGGGCTGGTCGTGAAACCCGCTCAATTTGGCGATGACTGTGAAGAGATCCGGATCATCGATCTCGACGGGCTGCCATTCGACCAAGCCGGCGTTGACGACATCCATGATTTCCTTGCGCTCGTCATAGGTCTCGTCGCGGTGTACCGAGGAGATCGCCGGCGGCGGCGCGCCCGTGATGCGATTCGCCAAGGTGACGACCGTTGAGCTGTCCAGCCCGCCGGAGAGGGTAAAAACCGGCTTATTGGCGCGCCGCAGACGACGATCGACCGCATCGCAGAGCAGTTCGAGATATGCCTCGGCTTGATCTTTCTCGGTGCCGCCGGGCGTCGGGCCGGCCACGATATCGCCAAACCGCCGTCGCTGTATGCCGCCATCGACCAGCGTCACGGCGTGACCGGCCGGCACTTGAACGATATCGCGGAACGGCGAGCGCAACGGCTCGGTGTCGATGAACCGGTAATGCGTCGCGGCGGCGGCCAAGAGGAATTTAGGATCCGGTTCCCGTGAAACACCGGAAACCTGGAGTAGCGAGCGCGGTCGCGAGGCGAACGCCACCGGAAGGCCCGGGGCGGTATGATATAGCGGTCGAACCCCGAACCGGTCACGCGCCAGAGTGATCGCGCGCGTCCGTTCATCGTACAACGCTATAGCGAAATCGCCGTTGATCCGCGCCA
Organism: Pseudomonadota bacterium; assembly: GCA_027623845.1. GTDB lineage: Bacteria > Pseudomonadota > Alphaproteobacteria > Thalassobaculales > Thalassobaculaceae > JADHLJ01. Next base: position 236 of record JAQBUJ010000525.1, on the reverse strand, counting down.
AAGCCTCAAGCAAACCATAACGGTCGATGGCCGCCAAAATGCAGGCTGCATCAGAGGTTGAATTCGGATCCTGCCCCGCGGGTTCGGGTAGCGCCTCGGCGTTATAGAGCACGCCATCAAGCACCAGATGGTAAGGCCCAAGGGTCGCTATTTGATCTACGGCCGAGGCCGCGAACCCGCGATATCCGCTCGCGTTTTCTATTCCGATCGCCGCTAACATGGCAGCGGCGGCACCC
>JAQBUJ010000524.1 GCA_027623845.1 Pseudomonadota bacterium | reverse complement strand
ACAGGATTAGCCGCGCCGCCGCTATTGCGCCGCCCTATTCCTCCAGGGTCGGCCCGGCGCCCGCCACCCGGGTCTGACGCATATGGCGCCGGTATTTATCCGCATCATAGCCGGTCCCCCGGTGCAGCATGCAGCGGTTGTCCCAGATCACCAGTTGGCCGGGTTGCCAGTCCTGGGTGTGGATGCGCTCCGGCCCGGTCGCCCGATCCAGCAGGTCGTCCAACAACGCCCGACTATCCACCTCGTCCCAGCCGTCGATGGTCCGGGCGTGTGAGCCGATATAATAGTTCTTCTCGCCGTTGTCCGGGTTGCGCCGGACCAGTTTCTGGTTGATCGGCGGTAGCGAGGCCGCATGGGCCGGATCAACCTTGGCCACCTTGGAGCGCGAGAACACATAGTCGTGGATCACCTCCAGCGGCTCTATCGTCTGCTTGGTCTCCTCGGCCAAGCGGCGATAAGCGGCGCGAGAGCTGACATATTGAGTTTGGCCGCCCTCTTCGGGCACTTCATAGGCGTACATGATCGACACTAGGCTCGGCACTTTGCGAAACGAGGAATCGGTGTGCCACATGTTGTTACCAGTGAGAAACTTGGTCTGCTGATGCGCGTTGCCCTGCACCGTGCCGTCGGGCTGCACATTGCCGATCGTGCCGAAGTAATTCACCACCCCGTCGCGACCCAGCGCCACATGGTTGGCCTCGGGCTCTCCCAGACGTCGGGTAAACGCCAGATGACGGTCGTCGTCCAGGGACTGCTCCGGAAAGACCAGGAACGAATAGGTATCGATCGCCGCGCGTATTGCCGCGACCTGGTCGTCGGTCAGGGCAGCGCCGAGATCGATCCCGGTAACCGTCGCGCCAAAATCATCATGCAGCGGGTCCATTGCCAGCGCGCTCATGTTCCTATCTCCCGGCGATTTCCTTAAAACCGATCCCATAGCATAGTGATCCTGAAGGGCTGGGCAACGCCGCAAGGCTCCAAGGCCAGCATCAACTTGATCGTGGGAGGCGCACATGGCTGTCGTCGAGACCGAGCGGCACGGACAAATTCTGGTGGTGCGGATGAACCGGCCGGAGCGGCTTAACGCCATGGGCCGGGAAATGATGGGCATGTTGGCCGACACCTGGACGATGTTTCGCAAGAGTCCGGACCTTGAGGTGGCGATCTTCACCGGCACCGGCCGCGGTTTCTGCGCCGGCGAGGACATGAAGGAGACCCTGGAAAAAGGCGATGTCGGCAGCAACAGCGACATCAAGCCCGACGACCCGTTCATGACGATGGAGCTGGAGAAGCCGGTCATCGGCGCGATCAACGGCTTCGCCATGGGCGGCGGCTTCATGCTGGTCGAGCGCACCGATCTCCGGGTCGCCTCCAGCAACGCGGTCTTTGAGGTATCCGAGGCCAAGCGCTGGCTACTTGGCGGCTATAACCACGGCACCATCGCCAATATGCCCTATCCGATCGCCATGGAGATGGCCTTTGGCTTCCGGTTCACTGCTCAACGGTTTTATGAGCTTGGGTTCCTCAACCGGGTTGTCGAACCGGACCAGTTGATGCCGACGGCGATCGAAATGGCCGAGCATCTGCTGACCCTGCCGCCAGCGTCACGGGTCAACACCGTACATATGATGCGCCAGATCCGCCCGGCCACGACGCCCCAGCAGGACCGCCTCGCCGAGGCCCTGCATCTGCACGGCGACGTTAACGATCGGATGGAATCCCGCGCCGCTTTCGCTGAGAAGCGCAAACCCAATTTCAACGGCTGGGTCGATCCGCAAGATCGCTACCGGATGCCGAAACTCTCGGATTTCCCCGAATAAAACTTGAGCAGAACTTGGATAGAGCCGGCAGCAGAACCGGGGACGGAAAAGGAGCCGTAAAATGGGTGCGCTTGACGGCATCAAAGTTCTGGATCTCAGCCGGGTGATCGCCGGCCCCTATTGCTGTCAGATGATGGCGGATAACGGCGCCGACGTGATCAAGGTCGAAGCGCCCGGCGGCGATATGAACCGAGGCTTTCCCACCGTCATCGCTCCCGGCCTCAGCACAAATTTTCTGAGCGCCAACCGGGGCAAGCGCGGCATCACCCTGAACTTGAAATCACCGGAGGCGCAGCGGATCATGCATGCGCTGGTCGGTAAGGTCGACGTCGTGGTGCAGAGCTTTTTGCCGAAGACGGCGGCGGCGCTTGGGGCTGATTACCAAACCCTGGCGGCGCTCAATCCCCGAATAATCTATGCCTCGATTTCCGGCTATGGCGCCAAGGGGGCGCTGAAGGACAAGCCCGGCTACGACACCATGGTCACCGCCTTTGCCGGCATCATGTCGCTGACCGGAGAGCCGGACGGCCCGCCGGCCCGGCCTGGGGTAATCGCCGTGGATATGGCGACCGCGATGCTTACCTATAGCGGCATCGTCTCGGCGTTGTTCGCCCGCGCCGAGGGCCGCGCCGGTGGTCAGCGCGTCGATGCATCGTTGCTGGAGTCAGCGGTGGCGTTGCTCAGTTTTCGCGGCCTCAACTATCTACAGCTCGGCAGTGTCGATCAACGCGAGGGCGCCGGTTACAACGCCATCACCCCCTATGGCGCCTACCGGTGTGCCGATGGCGATATCCTGATCGGCGCGGCGACCCAGGCGAACTGGCGCACCCTGTGCGGCGCCCTCGCGGCGCAAAGCAGCGCTGCCGAAAGCCTGATCGAGGACCCGCGCTACGCCGACAACCAAGCCCGCTGCGTTAACGCCGACGCCCTGCGCACCGAACTGGAAGCGATCCTCGCCGGCGCGACCATGGAGCAATGGCTCGACCGACTGGAGGCCGCTGGCGTGCCCTCGGCGCCGATCAACACCGTCGACCGGGTCCTCGACCACCCACAGGTCCGGGCCAATGACATGGTGATCCCGGCCCCGACCACCGATGGCGGCTCGATGGATATGCTGGGGATCCCGTTCAACATGTCCGCCACCCCCGGCAAAGCCGGCAACGCGCCGCCGACCCCCGGACAGCACACTGTCGAGGTGCTGGGCGAAATGCTCGGGATGTCGGAGGCGGAAGTCGAGAAATTGGCCGAGGACGGCGTGCTCTAACGCCTCATTATTCCACTCATAAAATAATCAATACCGCCCGCCGCCGCCTCAATACGCCGAAATTCCGCCCTCGGCCGGAATGACCGCGCCGTTGACCAGGCGCGATTCATCGGACGCCAGGAACAGCGCGATATTGGCGATGTCCTCGGGCTCGCCGGAGCCGAACGGATAGGCGCGCCAGGACGAGACCATGGCGGCGCGGCGGTTCGACGGGGCCTGGTGAACATAACGGTTCTTGATCCGGTCAGTGGC
>JAQBUJ010000523.1 GCA_027623845.1 Pseudomonadota bacterium | reverse complement strand
CCCGGCGGCGCAGCAATAAATTTTCAAACCCCCCGCGGCGCAGCGCCCGGACAACCGCCGAGCCCACCAGACCCTGATGCCCGGCGACGAAAATACGGCTGTCACGATCCATCTTCTCGTCCTCTTCGAACGCGCGCCAAGTCTTTCTCGAATGGCGGGTTATCTCAGACCCGATGGCCGGCTTCAAGCAAGGTGCGTTCCCGCGCCGCCATTTCCAGGTCGTTCTCGATCATCATCGAGACCAGTTCGTCAAAGCTGGTTTTCGGTTGCCACCCCAGAATCTTGCGGGCTTTTGATGCATCGCCGATCAACTCGTCGACCTCGGTTGGTCGCAGATATCGCGGGTCCAAATCGACGAAATTTTCTGGATCGAGGTCCAGTTTCGCCGCCGCGATGCGCAGAAAATCAGACACGGCATAGCTCTCGCCGGTCGCCACTACATAGTCGTCGGGCTTGTCCGCCTGCAGCATCAGCCACATCGCCTCGACGAAATCGCCGGCAAATCCCCAATCCCGTCGGGCGTCGAGGTTGCCTAGGTAGAGCTTGTCCTGCAGGCCCAACTTTATCCGGGTCAAGGCTCGGGTGATCTTGCGGGTCACGAAGGTTTCACCGCGCCGGGGCGATTCGTGATTGAACAGGATGCCGTTGCAGATAAACAGGCCGTAGGCCTCGCGATAGTTCACCGCGTACCAATGGGCGGCCACCTTGGACACCGCATAGGGGCTGCGGGGATAAAACGGCGTGACTTCGGAATGCGGCGGCGGCGTGGCGCCGAACATCTCGGAAGAACCGGCCTGATAGACCCGGACTTCCGCTTTGGTACGGTCGCGGTAATCGCGAACCGCCTCCAGCAGTCTCAAGGCGCCGCTGGCGACCACGTCGGCGGTGTATTCCGGCAGATCGAAAGAAACCCGGACATGGGATTGCGCGGCCAAATTGTAAATTTCGTCCGGCCTGACCTGATGGATAACGTGGCGCATGCTTGACCCGTCCGACAGGTCGCCGAAATGCAATTTTAATCGGGCGCCACCAGCATGAGGATCGCTATACAGGTGATCGATCCGCTCGGTGCTGAAGGTGCTGCTCCGCCGCATCAGTCCATGGACTTCATAACCCTTGGATAGCAATAGCTCCGCGAGATAGGAGCCATCTTGACCGGTGATGCCTGAAATCAAGGCTTTTCTCATTGAAATGACTCTTTGCTGGTGGCGCGCCGGCTCAAGCCAAGCTTCGGGGACGATGTCGGTTTGTTGTTTGCGGCGCAAGAATTATCAATCGCTGAATCTCTCAGGAGCGTCCCAGGCGCTGCGGTTTCGGCGTGTGCAGCGGTTGGGCCCAGGGTATGATGCTGATTCACCGCACCCGGAACGGCCTATATGCGGATTGTCCATTTGATCGGGACCTTGGCGGAACGGGACGGGGGACCGTCCCGTGTCTGTGTTGATATGGCGCGAGCAGTGGCCGCCCGTGGTCACGAGGTCAGCATCCACAGCACCGACATCGGGATGACGCCCGAGGCTCTTGAGGGCGGAAATACCGTCGTTATCGATGGTGTCGATATTCACTATCATCCGGCGTGGCCTGGGGGCTTTTGGCGGTTTTCCCCGGCCTTGTGGCGCGCGATGGACGCGGCGGTCGCCACGGCCGACATTGTTCACATGCATTCGCTTTATTTGTTTCACAATTGGGCGGGTTGGCGTGCCTGCCGGCGTCATGGCACGCCTTTCCTGTTGCGTCCGCATGGCTCGATGGATCCCTATATTTGGCGGCGCCATCGCGGGCGTAAGACGGCGATCGAGTGGTTGTTTATGAACCGGGTTTTGCGGGATGCTGCGGCGCTGCATTTCACCACCTCGCAGGAGTGTCTGCTGGCCCGGCCATACACCCAAGGCGCGCCGGGTGTTGTGGTGCCGAATGGCGTACGACTCGACGAATTCGGTGCGGCGGCGCCGGATGGGCGATTTCGCGCGCTATTCGGCGGCGATGACGCGATCCGCTTGGTCTTGTTTCTGGGCCGTCTGAACTTCAAGAAGGGGTTGGATCTGCTGGCCCCGGCTTTCGCCGCATTGGCGGCGCGTGATCCAAGGGCCAGGTTGCTAATCGCCGGACCGGATGACGGTATGGAGCAGCCGACACGGGCTCAACTGGCGGGGCTGGGCTTGCTCGACAAGGTCCGGTTCACTGGGTTGCTTAGAGGCGAGGAAACCCGCGCGGCCTTGGCGGATGCTGACCTTTTTGTGCTTCCTTCTTATTCGGAAAATTTTGGCAACGCGGTCGTCGAGTCGATGGCGAGCGGCACGCCGGTGCTGATCTCCGATCAAGTGAATATCTGGCGTGACGTGAGCGCGGCAGGCGCCGGGCGGGTCGTCCCTTGTGACGTTGGCAGGTTGGCCGACGCGATGACGGAAATGTTGGCCGATCCAGCCGAACTCGCCGCCGCCGGCCACGCCGGGCGTGAGGTCGCCGAGCGTTACGGCTGGCAGAAGGTCGCCGAAAAGTTGGAGCGCGTTTATATCGATCTGGCGAGCGGGTTGGGCCCGATGGGTGCAGCCGTGGAGGCGACCGCCAAGCCATGACATACATCATCCTCAAAATCCTGGTGCTGACGGTTTCGGTGATCCTGATTGCGATTGGCGCTGAACTCGGCATCCAGGCGTGCCTGTTCGCCGGTTTGGCGATCGGTGGTGGGATCGGGTTCGTAACCGTGCTTCGGGCGGTGATGTTTCCGAAAAGAAACTGGTCGCTTTGTGGGCTGCATGGGGGGGCGGTGATCGCCTCCTATTACGGCGGCGCTTTGTTCACCATGGCGACCTTTGGCGGCCAGGAAATTCTGCAATCCGGCTACACCGCCTACTCGGATCCGGGCCTGATCTTCTTCGCCGCGACCCTGATCGCGCTTTACGCCATGGTTTTGGTCATATTGGGGCTGTACGAGCACCGCTATTGGCGCCGGCTATTCGCGACCCTGCAGGATGTCCCGCTGAACCAAGTCTTGGTGGGAATTCTGTTGATCCTGATGGCGATCGTCCAGGCCTATCTGCTTATTTCCGGGCGGGTCAGCTTCATGGGGTTCGGCAGTCTGGGAGGCGAGACACCGGCGTTTGAGCAACTGGTCACCCGACTTGCCACGCCAATCCTCGGCGTGTGCGGTTATATCCTGGGCGACCGGAAAAAACGGTTTGGAATGTTTCTGTTCTGGCTGTGCCTGGCGCTTGTGCCTTTGGAAATGGTTTGGACCACCGCCTTTGGCCGGCGCGTGATCATCTATAGGGCACCTCGAAGAATCGACCATTTGTCGGAGGATGATGTCTTGAACGCGGCTTTCGCCGGCTCCCG
>JAQBUJ010000522.1 GCA_027623845.1 Pseudomonadota bacterium | reverse complement strand
GTCTTGGGGCGGTCGCGGATCGTCTCGGCAATCCCACGGTGATCGATTATGCCGAGCTGCCGGGGTTTCCCCGGCCAACGGTCTCCGGTCATGTTGGCCGGATTGTGGCCGGTGATCTGGATGGCTATCCCGTGCTGATCCTGCAAGGTCGCGCCCATGCCTATGAAGGCCATGCGATGGCCGATCTGGCCGTACCGGTTCGGGCGTTGCGGGCGGCGGGTGTGGAAATCCTGCTGCTGACCAATGCCGCCGGCAGCCTGCGCGCCGAGGTCGGGCCAGGCCGGCTGATGCTGATCACCGATCACATCAATTGGTCGGGCGCCAGCCCGCTGATCGGGCCGAACGACGATGCTATCGGCTCGCGTTTTCTCGATATGACCGAGGCCTATGACCCGTTGCTTCGCGCCGCCTTGCAGCGGGCCGCCGGCCAGGCTGATATCGATCTGGCCGAGGGGGTTTATCTCTGGGTGCCCGGCCCAAGCTTCGAAACGCCGGCGGAAATTCGCGCTTTCGGGATCCTCGGCGCCGATGCGGTGGGCATGTCGACGGTCCCGGAAGTGCTGGCCGCGCGCCATTGTGGTTTGCGGGTTGCGGCCGTCTCGGCGATCACCAATCTAGCCGCTGGCATGGCGCCGGGCGCAGGCTTGGATCATGCCCATACCCTGGATCATGCCCATACCCTGGTGCAAAGCGGCGCGCTGGCCGGTGACATGGGCCGGCTTCTGGCGGGTTTTCTCGGCGCGCTTGAAAGTCCCGGGGCATGACTTTGCTACAGGAGATCATTCGTCGAAAACGCGACGGCGACGCGCTTGGCGAAGCCGAGATTTCCAAGATGGCCATGGGCATCGCCGATGGCAGCGCCAGCGAGGGCCAGGTGGCGGCCTTCGCCATGGCGGTTTTTCTGAACGGTATGGACACGGCGGAGACCATCGCGCTGACCCGGGCGATGCGGGATTCCGGCGCGGTGATCACCTGGGACCGCGATCGGTTCCCCGGCCCGATACTCGACAAGCATTCCACCGGCGGGGTTGGCGACAAGGTCAGCTTGATACTGGCGCCGGTCATCGCTGCTTGCGGGGGCCATGTGCCGATGATTTCCGGCCGCGGGCTCGGCCATACCGGCGGCACCCTCGACAAGCTCGACAGCATTCCCGGATACCGGAGCACGCCGGATATCGCGACTTTCCAACGCGTGGTCCGTCAGGCGGGCTGCGCGATTATCGGCCAGACCAGCGACCTGGCGCCGGCGGGTGCCCGGCTGTATGCGGTGCGCGATGTGACGGCGACGGTGGAATCGATCCCGCTGATCACTGCTTCTATTTTGTCGAAAAAGCTGGCCGCCGGGCTGGATGGGTTGGTGATGGACGTCAAGACCGGCTCCGGCGCCTTCATGGTAGAACGATCTGACGCTAGACTGTTGGCGCGGGCGATTGTCGATGTCGCGACCGGCGCCGGCGTGCCGACAACGGCGCTGCTCAGCGACATGAACCAGGTGCTGGGAAACAGCGCTGGCAATGCATTGGAGATCCGCGAGACCGTGGATTATCTGACCGGCGCCGCGCGAGACCCAAGGCTCGACACGGTGGTTCGGGCGCTGGGTCGTGAAATGTTACGGATCGGGGATCTGGCCGGCGACGACTGCGAGGCCGATGCGAAAATTTCGGCGGCGCTGGATGGCGGCGGCGCGGCGGCGCGGTTCGCGTCCATGGTGGCGGCCCTGGGCGGGCCCGCTGATCTGCTGGAACAGCCGGACCGCCATTTACCGCAAGCGCCGACGGTCGTAGCGGCCTTTGCCGCCCATGCCGGGATCATCCAGGCCATCGATACCCGCGCGGTCGGGCTTGGTGTGGTCTCGTTGGGCGGTGGCCGCCATCGAGCCGAGGATCGCATCGACCCGGCGGTCGGCCTGAGCGCGGTCAAAGGCATTGGCGAGGCTGTCGGACCGGACGACCCCTTGGCGATGGTCCACGCGCCGAGCCAAGACGCCGCCGATCGCGCCGCCGCCAGCCTCGCCAAGGCTTTCACCATCAGTGACCGGGCCGTCGCCGTCGCGCCGGTGATCCTTGAGCGGATCGAGGCGACGCGATGAGCCGGGCTTTCCTGCTGGTGCTGGATTCCCTGGGGGTCGGGGCGGCGCCGGACGCCGAGACGTTCGGCGATGCCGGGTCCGACACGCTCGGTCATATCGCCGAGGCATGCGCGCGGGGGGACGCCAATAGCGCAAACCGAAGCGGCCCGCTGAACTTGGTGAACCTGACCCGTCTTGGTCTCAGCGCGGCGGCGGCGGCCAGCCGGGGCAAGCCGTTGCCGGGCGTCTGTGAAAGCCATACCCCGACAGGCCTATACGGTTTTGCATCCGAACAAAGCCTCGGCAAGGACACGCCCAGCGGTCATTGGGAGCTTGCCGGCGTGCCGGTTCGCTTCCCGTGGGGATATTTTCCAAGGACCGTTCCGACCTTTCCCGCGCCGCTGATCGATGCGGTGATCCGGGAAGCCGGTCTGCCCGGCATTCTCGGCGATTGCCATGCCAGCGGTACCGAGATCATCGCCGCGCTTGGGCAGGCGCATATCGAGACCGGTAAGCCGATCTTCTACACTTCGGCGGACAGCGTCCTGCAGATCGCCGCGCATGAAACGCATTTCGGCCTGGAACGACTCTACGATCTATGCGGAATCGCCCGGCGCCTGATCGAGCCATATAATATCGCCCGAGTGATCGCCCGGCCCTTCGTCGGAGAGGACGCCGATGGCTTTCACCGTACTGGAAACCGCAAGGACCTGGCGGTACCGCCGCCCGCGCCGACCTTGCTCGCCCTGCACGAAGCGGCGGGTGGGTCGGTGATTTCGATCGGCAAGATCGGCGACATCTACGCCCATCAAGGGACCGGGCGCGAGGTGAAGGCCGACGGCAACGCGGCCTTGTTCGATTGTCTGCTCGCCGAGACCGAGGCGGTGCCGGACAACGCGCTGGTTTTGGTTAATTTTGTCGATTTCGACATGCTGTATGGGCATCGCCGCGATATCGCCGGTTACGCGGCGGCGCTGGAGGCCTTTGATCGGTGGTTGCCGCGCTTCGAGGCCCTCGTGCGGCCGGGCGATCTGGCGGTGATCACCGCTGATCATGGCTGCGATCCAAGCTGGCCCGGCAGCGACCATACCCGCGAGAATGTCCCGGTGATCGGCTTCGGACCGGATGTCACGGCCGGGTACATCGGCCACCGCGAGAGTTTCGCCGATGTCGGCCAATCCCTGGCGATGCATCTGCAGCTAGTGCATTTTCCGATCTGGGTGAATCTTAGGGGATTCCCAACAGGGTTTCGAATCTGATTCAAGATATGGGC
>JAQBUJ010000521.1 GCA_027623845.1 Pseudomonadota bacterium | reverse complement strand
GGCGATAACGATGAGCATGCCGCGAGCCAGATGCCAGCCGAGAAATTTAGTGCGCACCAGATGAAAGCCGCCTTCATAGCGCAGCAATCCAAAGCTGATAAAAAGCGCCAGCACCGCGCGCGAAAGCATGATTTGATGCAGCGCATAATCCGGGCTCAGCCATTTGATGGCGCTGTCCTGCAAGGTGATCACCACCATGCCGACGAGGATCGTATAGATGCCGCCGAGATTGTTCGGGGCCGGCGTCGTGGCGGTCATCGGGTGCTCCGGAGCAAAAGCGGCGCAGGCGCGCGGTCCGTCTGTGACGGTCGCCGACAGTAGTCTGAACAGCGCGGGTTGTCTGGTCCACAAGCGACATTGATCAACGTCTGCCGGGCCGTGCCTTCATTCAGAGATCTGATATCGGCCCGTTGCCGGGCCATCAAGGCGATCGCGATATCGACCCGGCGATCACGGGGCTTCAGGATGCATGGAAGATTTGGATGGATTGTGAAATTGGGAGAATGGCGATGTCATCGGTACGGGAAGACGGACGCAAGCTATTGGCCAAAACGCTTGGTGACGATTATTTGCAGCGCCGGGATGATTCAACGAATGCCTTCAACGCGCCGCTCCGGGAGTTTTCCGAGACCGCCGCCTTCGGGATGATCTGGAGCCGCGAAGGGTTGGAGCCGAAATTCCGCAGCATGCTTTGTCTGGCCATGCTGACCGCGCTGAACCGTCCGCATGAGCTGGAAATACATATCACCAGCGCCGTCAATAACGGCTGTACGGTTGAGGAAATTCGCGAAACCCTGATGCACACCGTGCCCTATTGCGGCATTCCAGCGACCTTGGACTCAATCAAGGTGGCGGAACGGGTGCTGACCGAAAAGGGATTGCTGCCGATGGCTGAAGGCTCTTAAGGCGCAGCGGCGCTCTACGATAGACCGACGGCTTTGGCGCACCACGAGCGCCTCCACAACACAAGCAACGAGGATTAGAGCTTATGACTTGGCGCATTGGCGTTGATATAGGGGGAACATTTACCGATGTTGCCGTGGTTAATGAAGCTGACGGCTCTATCGGCGTAACCAAGGTCTCCTCAACGCCGGCGGATTTTGGGCGCGGCGTGATCGAGGCGCTGGAGCAGGCGATCTCCCGCTATGGCATCAAACCAGACGCGGTCACCTTGCTGGCCCACGCGACCACCGTTGTCACCAACGCTATCCTGCAGCAGAAGGGCGCACGGGTCGGCTTGATCGCGACCCGCGGGTTCCGTGACATCCTGGAACTGCGGCGCTCGGCCCGGGCGGATCTTTATGATCTGTTCCAAGACCCACCCTCGGTGTTGGTGCCGCGTCGCTACCGCATGGAAGTGACCGAGAGGATCGGCGCCGATGGCAAGGTGGTGACCCCGCTCGACGAGGCCGAGATCGAGGGCTTGATCGCCGCTCTGAAGGCCGCGGAGGTCGAGGCGGTGGCGGTCTCGCTGTTGTTCTCGTTCCTGAACGATGATCATGAGCGTCGTCTTGGCGAACGGTTGCGCGCCGCGTTGCCGGGCATTCCGGTCTTTCTGTCTTCCGAAGTGTTGCCGGAAATCCGTGAGTTTGAGCGGACCAGCACCACGGCGGTTTGCGCTTATGTCGCGCCAATCCTCGAATCCTATCTGGCGCGCCTCAAGGGCGCGGTCGAGGGCATGGGTTTGCCGGCGCCCTATGTCATGGGCTCCGGCGGTGGGGTGTTCGAGATTGAGGAAAGCTTGCGCATGCCGGCTATGGCGGCGGAGTCAGGACCGGCAGCCGGGGTGATCGCGGCTGCCTTGGCCGGCCGGCAGACCGGACGCCCGAACCTGATCTCTTTCGACATGGGCGGGACCACGGCCAAGGCCAGTCTGATCCGCGATGGCAAGGTTGAAACGACGCCGGAATACGAAGTGGGCGGCGAAGGCAGCGCCAGCCGCTGGCTGCATGGCACCGGCCATCCAATCCGGGTGCCGGTCGTCGACCTGGCCGAAGTCAGCGCTGGCGGCGGCAGCATCGCCTGGGTCGACCCGGCGGGCTCGCTTCGGGTTGGACCGCAAAGCGCCGGCGCCACGCCCGGACCGGTCTGCTATGGCCAGGGCGGAACCGAGCCGGCGGTAACCGACGCCAATCTATTGCTAGGCCGGTTGGACGCCACCTCGCTGCTGGGCGGCGAGTTGCCGATTGACTATGGCCGCGCCGAGGCCGCGATCAAGGAGAAGGTCGCTGATCCGCTGGGCGTTTCGGTCGAACAGGCCGCCGCTTCGGTGATTCAGGTGGTGAACAATGCAATGGCCGAGGCGCTTCGTATCGTTTCGGTGGAGCGGGGCCATGACGCCCGCGAATTCTCGCTAATTTGCTTTGGCGGCGCCGGCCCGCTGCACGCCGTGGCGCTGGCCGAGGAATTGGAAATCAGCGAGGTGGTGGTGCCGCCAATCCCCGGGGCGTTCTCGGCGCTGGGACTGGTCGGCTCGGATATTCGCCGCGATTATGGCCGCACGTTTTTCGCGATACTCGACGAGGCCGATCCGGCGGCGCTGGAAGCGGTGTACCGGGATCTGGAGGTCGAGGCTCGGCGCATGCTGGCCCGCACCGGGATCGACGAAGCTGATTGGGTGCTCGAACGCACAGCCGACCTTCGTTACATCCGCCAAGCCTATGAGTTGAACGTCACCGCGCCCGCCAGCATCGACACTGCGGCACTTTCGATGCTGGCCAATGGCTATCACGACAAGCACGAGTTGACCTATGGCCATGCCAACCGGGCCGAGCGGGTGCAGATCGTAACCTTGCGTCTTTCGGCGGCGGCCAGACTTCCAGGACTGACCCTGGCGCAAAAGATATCGGCCAGCGCCGGCGGCGGCAGCGAGAAAGCCCGGCGGCTGGTTTGGTTTGCCGATACCGGGCGCGTCGATACCGCCGTGCATGAGCGCGACCGGATGGCGCCCGGCGATACGCTTGGCGGTCCGGCGATCATTGAATCGCTTGATTCCACCATCGTCGTGCCGCCGACCTGGACGGCGCGGATGGATGAGCGTGGTTTTGTCCTGCTGACCAGAGCCGCCCAAGCGACCACAACCAAGGGAGATGCGTCATGACAGCGCTTGGCTCAGGCGTGCGCGGTTTCGACCCCGCTACCTTCGTGGTCATTAAGAACAGCCTTTACGCCGCCGCCGAGGAGATGAAGATCGTCCTCGCCAAAACCGCCTATTCGCCGATCCTGAAGGTGGCTGGCGACTATTCCTGCGGAATCTTCGACGCTACCGGGCAAATGGTGGCGCAGGGGCCGGATCTGCCGATCCATCTCGGCTCGATGCCGGATGCGGTGAAAGCCGTGGCGATGGCCTT
>JAQBUJ010000520.1 GCA_027623845.1 Pseudomonadota bacterium | reverse complement strand
TGGATCGGTTCATTTTTGCTGGCGACGATATGCTGGCCACATTGCACTATTTGGCCGGCGAGATTGGGATGATCGAGCGATGAGCGCGATACCGGATTTCACCACCATTTCCCTTGATAGCGAGGCTGCTTCCGTTGCCGGCGCGGCGGCGAACACACCGGCGTCAAACACCGAGGCCTGGACGGCGGCCATCGATGCCCTGCCCGAGGACGAGCGGGCCTGGCGCACCCCTGAAGGGATTCCGGTCAAGCCGTTCTATACCGCCGAAGATACCGCTGATCTTGATTTTCTCGATGGTTGGCCGGGCATCGCGCCCTATGTGCGCGGCCCCTATCCGACCATGTATGCAACCCGGCCCTGGACGATCCGGCAATATGCCGGGTTTTCGACCGCCGAGGAGTCGAACGCATTTTATCGTCGTAACCTCGCGGCCGGGCAGAAGGGATTGTCGGTTGCTTTCGATTTGGCGACCCACCGGGGCTACGATTCCGATCACCCGCGCGTCGCCGGCGACGTTGGCATGGCCGGCGTGGCGATCGATTCCATTCTCGACATGCGTCAGCTCTTTGATGGTATGCCGCTCGACGAGATGAGCGTGTCGATGACGATGAACGGCGCGGTATTGCCGGTTTTGGCGATGTATATCGTCGCCGCCGAAGAGCAGGGCGTGCCGCAAGTGAAGCTTTCCGGAACCATTCAGAATGACATTCTGAAGGAGTTCATGGTCCGCAATACCTATATTTACCCGCCGACCCCATCGATGCGGATCATCTCCGATATCTTCGCCCATACCTCGGTCGAGATGCCGAAATTCAATTCGATCAGCATCTCCGGCTATCATATGCAGGAAGCCGGCGCGACCGCCGACCTGGAGCTTGCCTATACGATCGCCGACGGGGTGCAATATGTGCGGGCCGGCATGGAAGCCGGGATGGACATTGATGCTTTTGCGCCCCGGCTGTCGTTCTTTTGGGCGATTGGCATGAACTTCTTCATGGAAGTCGCCAAGATGCGCGCCGCGCGTCTGATCTGGGCCAAACTGATGAAGCAATACGGCGCCAAGGACCCGCGCTCGCTTTCGCTGCGGACCCATTGCCAGACCAGCGGCTGGAGCCTGACCGCCCAGGATGTGTTCAACAACGTGACCCGCACTTGTGTCGAGGCGCTGGCCGCCACCCACGGTCACACACAATCCTTGCACACCAACGCGCTGGACGAGGCGCTGGCCTTGCCAACCGATTTCAGCGCCCGGATCGCCCGCAATACCCAATTGCTGATCCAGCAGGAGAGCGGGATCTGCAACGTGATCGATCCTTGGGGCGGCAGTTACTATGTCGAGCGGTTGACCCATGATCTGGCCGCCAAGGCATTGGCGCATATCGAAGAGGTCGAGAGTTTCGGCGGCATGGCCAAGGCGATCGAAGCCGGCATTCCCAAGATGCGGATCGAAGAGGCGGCGGCCCGGACCCAGGCGCGGATCGATTCCGGCCGCCAGACCATCGTTGGGGTGAACAAGCACCGGGTCGCGGATCCCGAGACGGTCGAGGTTCTGAGGGTCGACAACGCGTCGGTCCGTCGTCAGCAGCTTGAGAAACTGGCGCGGCTGAAGGCTGAGCGCGACCAGGGCGCGGTACAGTCGGCATTGGACAAGCTCACCAAATCGGCCGAGAGCGGGCAGGGTAACCTGTTGGCGCTGGGGATCGAGGCGGCACGGGCCAAGGCGACGGTCGGTGAGATCTCTGACGCTTTGGAAAAAGTCTGGGGACGACATGTAGCGGAGACGAAGACGGTGTCGGGAGTCTATGGCGGCGAAATTGGCACTGATACCGGCGCTGCGGCGACGGTATTGCATATGGTCGAGCGGTTCGAGGCGGCGGAAGGTAGGCGACCGCGCATCCTAATCGCCAAGATGGGCCAGGACGGTCACGACCGGGGTCAAAAAGTCATCGCCAGCGCCTTCGCGGATCTAGGCTTCGATGTGGATATCGGGCCGCTGTTCCAGACCCCCGAGGAAGTCGCCCGTCAAGCGGTGGAGAATGATGTGCACGTTGTCGGCGCAAGCTCGCTCGCGGCGGGGCACCTGACTTTGGTGCCGGAACTGCGCGACCATCTGGCGGCGCTCGGTCGAGGCGATATCATGATCGTCGTCGGCGGCGTCGTGCCGCAACAGGATTTCGAGGCTCTGTACGACGCTGGAGCGACGGCGATTTTCCCGCCGGGCACGGTGATCGCTACGGCGGCGCAGGACCTGCTGGAGAAGCTCCGCGCGGTCTTGGGGCACGGTTAGCCGAAACGCCCATTGTCCTTCGGCAGGCTCAGGGCGAGGGGTGTTTATTCGATTGTTGGAATGGGCGCGCCGTCAAATCGCCGGAAAATTTACCTCATCCTAAGCTTGTCGAGGGACCGTGGAAGGATCTCGCCCGCATGACCGCCGCCGCCAAACCGCAAACGCCTGAAGACTTCATCGCCGGTGTGCGGTCCGGCGACCTTGCGACATTGGGCCAGGCGATCACCTTGATCGAAAGCCGGCACCCCCGGCACCGCGAGACCGCAGATACGGTGCTGGCCGAGTTGTTGCCGCATTCGGGCAAGGCGACCCGGATCGGCATTACTGGCGTGCCCGGTGTCGGGAAAAGCACCTTCATCGAGGCTTTTGGCCGCCGTCTGACCGCCGCCGGACATCGGGTCGCCGTTCTGGCGGTCGACCCGACCAGCGCCCGTACCGGAGGCTCTATCCTCGGTGACAAAACCCGGATGCAGGAGTTGGGCCGGGACCCGGCGGCGTTTATTCGCCCCTCGCCGACATCGGGCTCTCTTGGCGGTGTCGCGCGGGCGACGCGTGAGAGCATGATCATCTGCGAGGCCGCCGGCTTTGATGTGGTGCTGGTGGAGACGGTGGGGGTCGGCCAATCCGAGACCACGGTGGCCGAGATGGTCGATTTCTTTCTGGCGCTGATGCTGCCCGGGGCCGGCGACGAGTTGCAGGGCATCAAGAAAGGCATTCTGGAGATCGCCGATATGATCGCGGTCAACAAGGCCGATGGCGACATGGCCCTGCCGGCCCGCCGTGCCGCCGCCAATTACCGCCGGGCGCTGGAGATCATGACTCCGGCCAGCCCGAACTGGCGGCCTCCAGTACAAACTTGTAGCGCCTTGAGTGGTGACGGCTTGTCGGAAATCTGGGATCAGGTGCGGGAACACCGCACGGCGTTGACTGGTTCCGGCGAATTTGATGCCAAGCGGCGTGACCAACGCGTACGTTGGATGTGGTCGACGATCCGAGACCGGCTTATGCTGGCGCTCGACCGTGATCGCAATGTGCAGGACATCCTGCCGGAATTGGAACGCGCGGTCGCCGAGGATCGCATCACCC
>JAQBUJ010000519.1 GCA_027623845.1 Pseudomonadota bacterium | reverse complement strand
ATGCGGGGCCACCGTTACGTTGGCGGCCTCGGCCAGGGTCACGACCTTTCGGAACTCGCTAATGCCGCCGACTTTGGTGACGCTGGGCTGGGCGTAACTGACCGCGCCGGCGTCGAACATCTTCTTGAATTCCCAGGACGTGCAGGCGTTTTCTCCCGCCGCGATTGGGATGCCGGACACGATGGCAAGGTCGGCCAGAGCCTCGAAATTCTCCGGCGGGAAGATTGGTTCCTCCAGCCAGAATGGATCATAATCGCGAAATTGTTTGGCCATACGCGCCGCTTCATCCGGACGCCAGGGGCAGTTGGCGTCGATCATCAGCCCCATGGCCGCGCCGCCGACGTCCCGGGCCGCCGCGACCTCCGGCACCGTGGTTTCGTGCAGCTTGACGTGGTCGTAACCCTGGGCGACGGCAAAAGCGGTGCGTTCGGCGACGATCTCGGGATTTTGATACTTCGGCAGGCTGGCATAGGCCGGAATCGCCTGATGTACCCGGCCACCCAGAAGTTGATGGATCGGTACTCCGGCCGCCTTGCCGGCGATATCCCAGAGCGCGATATCGACACCGCCAATGGCGAACATTGTGGCGCCGTATCGCCCCCAGATGTGGTTCGATTGCTGCAAACGGAACGCGATGCCGGCTATATCGCGCGCATCCTCGCCGATCAGCGCCGGGCCGATCATGTGGTCGAGGGCCGCCTTGCTCGCCCGCGCCGCGCCATAACCAAACACGTCGCCCCAACCGGAAATCCCGGCATCGGTGTCGATGCGCACCAGCACGGTATCGAGCCGCCCACCGCCGCGCCAAGACTTCAACGCCTCGTCGGCGGCCAGGGGAATGCGCACGAGGTAGCTTTCCACGTTCTCAATACGCATGGCCGTGCCTCTCGCTGTCATCGCCACCGGGGCTGCGACGTGTTGGGGGTCCTATCATGGCAGAGTCCGACGCTTGCGGTCACCGGTAACCCGCGCATCGGTGCAAAGTTCCTGCGCTTCGGTACAAAGTTCCAGCGCTTCGGTGCAAAGTTAACGTGCCAAATTCCTGGTTGAGAGTATCTTGTGCCAAGCAATCGGTATAAGGCGACCATGGAATATTTGCGTTTTTTGCATAAGAACCGGCGGTTTCTCGGCTACGGATTTCTGCTGACGTTGCTCGCCAACTTTGGGCAAACCACGACGATCGCGGTGTTCGGCGGTGAAATCCGAGAGGCCTTCGCGCTTAGCCATGGCGACTTCGGCATGGCGTATGGGATTGGGACGCTATCCGGTGGCTTGATGCTGATTGGGGCCGGTCGGGCGATCGATCATTTCGATCTTCGGCCCTATACCGCCATCATCGCCCTTTGCTTGGCCGTCGGTTGTTTTAGCTTGTCGCAAGCCAACGGTTTCGTGTTCCTGGCCGCCGCCTTCTTCGTGCTGCGATTGTTCGGTCAGGGATTGATGTCGCACACCGCGACAACGGCGATGGCGCGCTATTTCGAGCCCGGGGTGCGCGGTCGTGCGGTCAGCGTCGCGGTGTTGGGATTTCCCGCCGGCGAGGCGGTGTTTCCTGGCTTGGCGGTACTGCTGATCGGCGCGATTGGTTGGCGCGAAACCTGGCTGGCCGCTTCGATCGCATTGATTGTGCTGTTCATACCGCTCTTGCTGTTGCTGCTGCGGGGGCATGGCCTGCGCCATCAGGCCTTGGCGGCAAGGCTGGCGAGGGTTGGCGCCTCATCGAGCGCCGCGCGGCAATGGAGCCTGGGCGAGGTGTTGCGCGATTGGCGGTTTCCGGTGGCCATGTCGGCCATGGTGGCGCCGGCCTTTATCACGACGGGGTTGTTCTTCCACCAAGTGCATTTGGTCGATTCAAAAGGCTGGACGCTGGGCTGGTTCGCCACCGGCTTTGTCGTCTTCGCGATCATGAAAGTGGTCGCCTCGCTGGCCTCGGGGATTTTGATCGACCGCTTCGGCGCCCGGCCGATGTCGCTGCTTTACCTATTCCCGCTCGGCGCTGGCCTGCTGGTCCTGGGTTTTTCGAACGCGCCGGTATCGGCTTTGATCTTCATGGCGCTGGCCGGCCTGAATGGCGGTCTGGGGCAGACTTTGATGGGCACGCTTTGGGCCGAAATCTACGGTGTCCAGCATCTGGGCGCTGTCCGAGGTTTGGTGTTTGGCCTGATGGTGGTCTTCAGCGCCACCGCGCCGCCCATTCTCGGCATTCTGTATGACCTCGGCGTGACGGTCGAGGCGATCGCTTTTTACAGCGCCGGGTATTGCTTGATCGGATCGGCCTTGCTGGCGTGGTTGTTCTTGCCCGGTCGGCCGGTTTCCAAACCCGGTGGCTAACGCCTTACCAGAGCCGCGTCGGCGTCATGATCCAAGCCGCCGGGACACCGGATGGGAGGCGTTTGCATCCGCATCCGGTGAACCAGACGCCGCAGACCTACCGACGTGGCTTTAGACCTACCGACGTGGCTTTCGGCGCCTATTGTGCGGTGAAACCGCCATCCACCACCAACTCGGCGCCGGTAACGAAGGCCGCCTCGTCCGAGGCGAGAAACAAGACCGCATAGGCGACATCGAGAGCCTTGCCGTAGCGTCCGAGCGGCGTCGCCAGTTCGGTCCGCCGCAGGCGCTCGGGGTCGGACCAGGCTTCCTTGGTCATGTCGGTTTGGATCGGCCCCGGATGCACCGAATTGACCCGAATGGCATCGGCGGCATATTGCAGCGCGATCGATTTGGTCATGATCCGCACCGCGCCCTTTGAGGCGTTATAGCCGGCGTGAACGTATTTCTGGCCAATCAGTCCGGATATCGACGAGATGTTGACGATCGATCCGCCACCGGCCCGGCGCATGGCGGGGATGGCGGCGCGGATGCCCAGATAGCTTCCTCTGGCGTTGACCGCGAGGAACCGATCGAATTCCTCGATCGTGTCGTCGTCGCCCTTGCTGTACCCGGCGATGCCGGCGTTGTTGACCAGAATATCCAGTTTCCCATAGGCCGATTCTGCGGCTTTCACCGCTTCGCCCCATGCCGTCTCCTCGGTCACATCCAGACGCATATAAGTGGCGTCGCCGCCTTGCTGGCGAATTTCCGCCGCGACCTTTTCGCCCGCTTCGTCGAGCAGATCACCGAGAACGACCTGGGCCCCTTCACGGGCGAAAAGCCGGGCCTCCTCGGCCCCCATGCCGCGTGCCGCGCCACTGATGAGCGCTACCTTTCCTGCAAGTCGCATTTGTACCTCCCTGGCTATTTCGCAGTATCTTAAGGGATTCAGTTGCCAACTGTCCGTATTCAATCATCCAGTTGATCTGCGGCGGCGGCGCTACACTAACCCCAGGGGAATCGGGTGAACAAATTCAGTTGCAAATTACGCTTTGAAGGAAGTCT
>JAQBUJ010000518.1 GCA_027623845.1 Pseudomonadota bacterium | reverse complement strand
CCGGGCTTTTTGTTCGGCCAGTATGTCCATCGCATGGGTCGGCACGCCCATCACATAGGTCGCCCCGGTCTCGATGATCCAATCGAGCTTGGAGCGACCGGGCGGCGGGTCATCGAGCACCAATTCCATGCCGGCGACCATCGCCTGGCCGACCGCGACCCAGGCGATATGGTGGCTTAAAGGCGACAGTGTCAGCAGGATCGTCCGGTCATTGTGGTGCCAATCGGCAACGAGATCGCGGCAATTGGCCAATAAGGTGTTGTCGGAATGCATCACCCCCTTCGGCGTCCCGGTGGTGCCAGAGGTGAAGGCCAGATAGGTCACCTTGTCCGGATTGTGCAATACCGGCGGACCGAATTCCATCTCAGCGCCGCCAGTGGACTTGCCTAAACCAGGCATCATGCTCCCGGTGTCATGGCCGGCGGGTAGGCGATAGACCTTGCGCACCCTCTGGCTGGCTTCGAGGGGGCCGAAAACGTCCTGCGCGGCGGCATCGGCGCCATAGCCTTCCTCGATGAACAGGGCGCTGGCGCGGATTCGCTCGGCCAAACCGAGGATCTCCTCGACCGTGTAGTTCCGGTGCAGCGAGGGATTGCAGACATAGCCGTTGCGCGAACAGGCGAGAAACACCGCCAGCGCTTCCAGCCGGTTCGACATCCACAGCGACACCCGCTCGCCCTCGCACAGGCCGGATGCCGCCATATCCGCCGCCACCGCGTCGACCCAGCCCTTGAGCGAAGCCCAACTCAGCCGACGGGCGCCATCACGGGCCGCCCAGGCGGTGGGCCGGCCCGCCGCGTGCCCCTCCATCAACGTGTAGAACGTATCGGCGGTCCACACCCCATCCGCATAGTACCGACGGGCGGCCTCGGGATCGTGCAGGGTGAGAAGCCGGCTCATTCCCCGCCTCCGCTCAGTGGCCGAACTGCTCGGGATCAGGCGACCGACGCTCGCGGAACGACGCCCCAAGCTCCTTCGATTCCTTGCTGTCGAGATATTGTCGCAGCAACAGGTCATGGGCGACCCGGGCAAGCCCGCCGACGCCGCCGTGGCGGGCGTTGAACGCGCCCTTGATGGCGGCCAGCGCCACCGGACCCCGGTCGGCGATGATCAGCGCCATGGCGCGGGTTTCCTCGACCAGCTTGTCGTCCGGGACCACCTTGTTGATCATGCCGATATCCAAGGCCTCAGTCGCCGACAGACGCGGGTTCATATACCAAAGCTCCTTGGCCTTCTTCTTGCCGACCAGGTCCTCCAGATACCAAGTGCCATAGCCGGCATCGAACGAGCCCATCATCGGCCCGACCTGACGGAACACCGCGCTCTCCTTGGCGATGGTCAGATCGCAGACCACCTGCAGCACATTGCCGCCGCCGACGGCATAGCCGTTGACGCTGGCGATGACCGGTTTCTGCAGACGGTCGATCGCCTCGTACATGTCCAGGGTCGGCAGCACACCGGCATAAGTCCTGGTGTCCTCCATGCCGTCCTTGCGCCCGCCGATGCAGAAGAACTTGTCCCCGGCCCCGGTGATCACCAGCACCCGGGTACGGGTTTCCCGGCGCATCAACTCAATGCAGTCGCGCACCTCGTGACAGGTGGTCTCGGTGAACATGTTGCCGTCATCCGGGCGGTTCAGCGTGATCGTACCGACCGGCCCGTCTTCCTCATAAATAATGGTCTCGTAGCTCACCGAAACACTCCCTGTTAAATTCCTCGCATTAGCGCCAACGATCCCCCGCCAGCGATCCGGGAGCAAGACTCGGGCCTTGCGATTCACCCCCGTGGGCGTGTTGTATCATGTAGCGGCGCGCGGTCATCCGATTGGCGCGCGATAAAGAGCGCGACACAGCCCCTTTTGGAGGTTCTCCCCATGGCCCAAGCCCGCCACGATAATCTCAGGATCGACGAGCAGCGGCTCTGGTCGACCCTCATGCGCTCGGCCGAGATCGGTCCGGGCGATGCAGGCGGCATCCGGCGCTTGGCGCTTTCCGACGCAGACAAGGACATGCGCGACCAATTCGTCGCCTGGTGCGAAGCGTCCGGCTGTACCGTCACCGTCGACCAAGGCGGCAGCATCCGGGCCCGCTATGCCGGCGCCGAGGATCTACCGCCGGTGCAAATCGGCAGCCATCTGGATACCCAGGTCGCCGGTGGACGCTTTGACGGCATCCTCGGGGTGCTGGCCGGGTTGGAGATCATCCGCACCCTCTCGGACCACGGCGTGCGCCCCCGCCGACCGATCGAGGTGGTGAACTGGAGCAACGAGGAAGGCGCCCGTTTCGCCCCGCCGATGGGCGCCGCCCGGGTTTTCGCCGGCGAGCATGACATCGACTGGCTGCACGGCCTGCTCGACGATGACGGCCACAGCTTCAAGGGTGAGTTGGAGCGGATCGGCTATCTTGGGCAGGCCTTGGCCGGTAACCGACCGATCGACGCCTATTTCGAGCTGCATATCGAACAGGGTCCGGAACTGGAGGCGGCAAACACCCATCTTGGGATCGTCGTCGGCGGCTATACCTCTTACGGTCTGACGGTGAAATTCCTCGGCACCACCGCCCATTCCGGCCCGACACCGATGGAGCGGCGCAGCAACGCCCTGGTCGGAGCCGCCAAGTTCATCGACGCGGTCAATGAAATCGGCTGGCAACACGCGCCGATCGGCAAATCCTCCGCCACCCGGCTGGTCGCCTGGCCGAACAAACCCGGTATCCTGCCGAGCGAGGCCGAGGTATCGGTCGATATGCGGCATATCGATCCCGCCGTGACCGAACAGATGCGCATCGCCGCCCATCAGGCGCTGTCGCAGGCCGCCAAGCAGGCGCGGGTCGGTTTCGAGGTGATCTCGGATTGGACATTTGGCGACGTCGCCTTCGATGCCGATCTCACCACCCTGGTCCGCGGTACCGCCGGCGATCTCGGGGTTTCGGCGATGGACATGCACAGCCAAGCCGGCCACGACGCCTATTGCGTCTCCGAGGTCGCCCCGGCGATCTTGCGGTTCAGCCCTTGCGTCGAGGGGATCTCGCACAACGAGACCGAGGATGTGCTGCCCGAGGACACCTGGCCCTCGGTCAACGTCCTGCTGCACGCGGTGCTGCGGCGGGCGGATCGGGAGTGAGGCGGGCGGGCTTTTATTGAGCGCCATGGAAAAGCAAGCGAGGTCCATCTCGCACTCAATCCGCGCTCGTATGTGTTAGTGACGAAACGATGGATTCGTTTACGTTTTTTTACACTGGCTGAATGTCAAATCCGATATTCACGCGCAACTCCGAGCTTTCTTGACTGGACGTAGCGTGGCAATAAAACGCTGGAAATATCAAAATATACCCCGACTCTCCGCGGACCCGAAAAAGGCTGGTATTTTCGCTGAAGAG
>JAQBUJ010000517.1 GCA_027623845.1 Pseudomonadota bacterium | reverse complement strand
GCTGATACCAGACGATCACGTAAGTCATTCGAAAGAGGTTTCGTCATAGGGGCTGGCCTCCGCCTCCAGCCCATATCTTGAATCAGATTCGAAACCCTGTTGGGAATCCCCTAAGATTCATTCAGATCGGAAAATGCTCTAGATGTCGCGTCCGAAAGGCGAGTTGGCCGTAAGCTCTCCTCGTGCCCACTGTCGATGAATATCGCCCCGCCGTGGTCTGACCAATTTAACGGCGGGGCGTTTTCTTGAGGCGACTTTGAATTTTACTTTTTTTGTAGCGCGGCGCCGCTTTTATGTGGGGTTTGGTTTTTAGGGGATGCGCGGGCGCACACATGACAAGGGTACGGCGTCGTCGGCGATCGGCCCGGGGTGGGTGCCGCCCCCGTCTAGTCTGGGACGGTGCCAGCCATCCCGTTCATCGCCGCCTTAGTCGTCGACTTAGAGTGTCCATTGGAACACGGCACCAACGTCCTGGGGCGCCGCAGGTCCTGCCGAAGCCTACGCTGATCGGATGGCGGAAAGTTGGGATTTTGACAGATCGTTGTGTGAGATGCCGATCAACCAATCATCCGAGCTATCGATGCCGCGTGATACGCCCGGCCAGATTGCGGTTGGACGTGCCCGACCTCCGCCAAGGCGGCGGCGATCTGGCGTAAGGACCGCTGACCGCCCTTGGGGCGCCGCCTGTTGAGCTTTCGAGCCAGGGCGACTGTATCAACCGGGACCGGCCTGCGCCCCTCACAGCGGCCCGTGGCGGCCTTCTTGCGTTGTCTGGCGGCCTTTAGTTTACCGACCAGTCGCGCCTTCTCCAGTTCGGCGAAGGTTAGAGCAATCTGGATCATCGCCTTTTGCATTGGGTCGGCTGGTTCGGTCAGGTCCGCGCCGCTGTCGGCGGCGATAACCGTGACGCTGCGCGCCTTCATCAAGGCCAGGCCGAGAACGCCGGCCGCCATTTCACGTGCGAAGCGGTCGATGCTCTCAACCAACACGACGCGAACGCCATTGCCTTCAATGCGGTCCAGCAACGCTCCGAAGCCGGGCCGGTTCTCGATCAGGTCGGCACCGCTGACGGCGGCGTCGTAAAAGCTGTCGGCAATCTGATAGCCGTTGCTCTTGGCGAAACGCTCGACGGCTTCACGCTGGCGGGGTTCGCTGCCCTTTTCGGTGCCGACGTTTGCAGCGCTGGAGGTCCGAAAATAGGCCACGACGTCGACTGATTTTCCCATTATAATATTCCTAATTACAATATGTTGTACGTGTAATGTGTAATCTACCTTGAGATAGTTTTCAATAAGCAAGTCACGATCGACACAAATTGGAGAGGCCTGATGGCGAAAACATCCGGATCTTTCGGGCAAGGAAGACATCGTCACTGCGCGGCGCGGTCCAAGCGGACGCGGGTGCAATGCCAGGCGCCGGCGATGACAGGGAAGCGGGTTTGTTATCACCACGGCGGTCGATCGCCAGGCGCGGCGCCGAACGAAGCCCATTGGAATTTCCGACACGGAAATCACTCAGCAGAAGCAAGAGAGGTCCGCCGGCTGGGACGCTGGTCGCTGAAACGGTTGCGGGCGATCGGCGCGATCAATCCAGATGGCGAGATCGTCCCGCCGGGGCAACGCCCGCCCGAACCGCCGATGTCCCTGGCCGATGCCGAGGAGCTGCTGCGGGTGGAAACGACAAACGCGCATTCGGCGGCGCGAATACGCGCGCGGCGTTTTGGGCGAGCGGACAAGTGGTAAGCGCCTGTCGATCTCGTCGGCGATGCCGCGTGCGTTACATCGACGTGATCACCGAAATCGTCCAAGGTTGGCCGGTTTGCGGCCGCTAGTCCCAACCCCGGACTGGCCCGCTCACTTCAAATCAGCCCAGGTCCGCGCTTTCTTGACCTCGACCAGGTTCAGCGTCGGCGCGGTTGGGAAGATCTCGGTAAACGCCTCGACCATCGCCGTCGAGAGTAAGTCGCCCGCCAAGTCGGCGAATTGCTCCGGCACCTCCAAGATCAATTCATCATGCACCGGCAACACCAGCAGCCGGCCAAGACCGTGGTCGGTCGTCGCGGCGTCCAGCTTGATCATCGCAAGCATCGTCACGTCCGCGCACGCCCCTTGAATGGGAAGATTGCACGACTGTGGATAGCTGATCTCTCCACCTTCCCATTCCGCGCGGACCACCCGCCCGTCGAAGATCTCGAGCACGCCAGACGCCTTGCAGCGGTCGTGGCAGGCCTGGAGATGGCGTGCGAGGCCGGGATAGCTCCGGGCCAAGGCTTGAAGTGCGGTCGCGGCCGCCGCTTCGCTCATCACCGTCCTGTAGTTCGTCCACGCGGTTTCGGCTAGGCCCTGCGGGCCAGCGCCGTAAACGGCGCTGAAATTAATTACCTTGGCGCCCTGACGCTGATTGGGCGTGACGTCGGCGGGCGCGATCCCGGCCACGAAGGCGGCGGTCGTGCAGTGAAGGTCTTCACCGTTCGCGAATGCTTGTGTCATGGCTTCATCGCCGGACATCGCCGCCGCCGCCCTTAATTCCATTTGCGAATAGTCGCCGCCGACCAGCACGTTTCCCGGGTCGGCCGCGAAGCATCGACGAAAACCCGGCGCGGTGTCTTCGCGGGGCATCTGTTGCAGAGGCGGATTGGACACGGTTGCGCGTCCAGACTTCGCGCCGGCGATGTTAATCCGGGGGTGTAGCCGCCCGGTCACAGGATTCACGTCGTCACGAAGGCGGTGGCCAAAACACGCCAGCAGATGCTTGGACCGGGTGATGTAGTCGAGATGGCGAATACAGGGCAGGTGCGCCGCCCGGGCTAGGTCGCCGCGCGCCACCGACAGCAGGCCGCTGCTGGTGCGCGGCCAGCCGTCCAGGTCCGACGTGCAAAGAGTGCGCTCAAGGAACCGGCGCGCTGCTTCTGGCGTCTCGGGCGCGATCTCGCCGGTGACGCCGTGAAACGCTTTTCGCGCGGCCATGATGCCGCTGTTCAGATTGCGAACAAATTGTCGGTGCTGTTCACGGTCGAACCCAACGCCGCGCAATTCCGCGTGGGCAGCGACAATGCAAGCGTCCCTTTGCCGGGCGTATGCGCCGGCGGCTCGTTCCCGGGTCGCCGACAAGTCGCGCCATGCCTTGAACGGCGCGACTTCATCACGGGCGCCAACGCCTCGTTCCAGACCGATCAACTGCATGGTGCTTTCGACTTGGCGGGGGTAGACGCCAAGCTTGGCGAGAAACTGTATTGCCAAGCGCGGGTCATGCATGACGATCCTGCGGGTCCAGAGTTGGTAGATGGCGTTGACCGGCAAAACGCGCATATCAAAAATGATCTCGGCGTCACCGTCATCAACACTAATGGAAGCGATCCTAGCGCGGTGCGGATCGTCG
>JAQBUJ010000516.1 GCA_027623845.1 Pseudomonadota bacterium | reverse complement strand
CAAAAGGATCTCGAGGGATTCAGACTGCTCAATTCATGTCACGCGAAAATTCACCCGATTGCCCTGGCCAGAGGTGGCGGCGCTCTTGTCTGGGGGACAAAAAAGGCCCACGGTATTTTCCGCTTTCAGGCGCTCTGGGGAGGTTAGGCACATGTCGAAGCAACCGGATCTTGTTATTCGCGGCGGCACCATCATCGATGGGTCCGGCGGCGATGCCTACCAAGGCGATATCGCGGTGACCGACGGGGTGATCTCGGCCATCGGCTCGGCGCTGCCCGCCGGTGTTGAGGAAATCGACGCTGCAGACCGCATCGTCACCCCCGGCTTTGTCGATGTGCATACCCATTACGACGCGCAGGTCACCTGGTCGAACCGGATTAATCCGTCGTCCTGGAACGGCGTGACCACGGTGATGATCGGCAATTGCGGCGTCGGTTTCGCGCCCTGCAAACCGCATCAGCGCGATCAACTGGTTGAGTTGATGGAGGGTGTCGAGGATATCCCGGAGCCGGTGCTGACCGAAGGCCTGCCCTGGAATTGGGAGACATTCGGCGAATATCTGGACGCCTTGGACGCGCGGCAATTCGATCTCGACGTGGTGACCCAGGTGCCGCACGCGGCGCTCCGGGTCTATGTGATGGGCGACCGGGGCGTCGCCCGCGAGGACGCCACCGCCGAGGACCGGGCCGAGATGGCCAGGCTTGCCGCCGAGGGGATCAGGGCCGGCGCGCTCGGGTTCTCGACCAGCCGCACGATCAATCACCGGACCGTCGCCGGCGCCTATACCCCGACTCTGGGCGCCGCCGAGCAGGAATTGACCGAGATCGGCGCCGCCGTGGGCGCGGTCGGCAGCGGCTGGTTGCAGGTGATTTCGGATTTCGACGATCCGGTCGAGGAAATGGGCCTGCTGCGACGCCTGGCCAAATCATCCGGCCGGCCGATGACGATTACCGTGCTGCAGCGCGACGATCGGCCGGAACTATGGCGTGAGACCATGGCCGATATCGCCGAGGCCAATGCCGATGGCGCGCGGATCGTCGGCCAGGTGCTGACTCGCCCGACCGGGGTGATGCTGGGTTTTGAAATCTCGCTCAATCCGTTTATGAGCTGCGACGCGTGGCGGGAGATCGCCGAGCTTTCGCATGAACAGAAGGTCGCCCGCCTCAGGGACCCGGCCTTCAAGAAACGGGTGCTGACAGAGCGTCAGGAAGAGCATCTGATGCTCGGCCGGGTCACCAAGTGGGCGCGGATCTTTCCGCTCGGCGACCCACCGGATTACGAGCCCTCGCCGGATAAGTCGGTCGCCGCCCGGGCTGAACGGGAAGGCCGGTCGCCGGAAGAAGTCTGCTATGATCTGTTGCTGGAAAACGATGGCCGCTCGATCCTCTATCGGCCCTTGTCGAACTACGCATACGGCAATCTCGATGCCGTCGCCGATATGATGCAGCATCCCAATTCGCTGGTTGGTTTGGGCGATGGCGGCGCCCATGTCGGCGTGCTGACCGATGCCAGCGCGATTACCTATCTGCTGACCCATTGGACTCGCGACCGGGATCGCGGCGCAAAATTGCCCCTGCCTTGGGCGATCAAACGCCTGACCCGCGATAACGCATCGGCGATCGGGTTGAATGATCGCGGCTTGCTGGAAGTGGGCAAGAAGGCCGACATCAACGTCATCGACTACCAGAACCTGAAGATCCGACCGCCCGAAGTGCTCTACGACCTGCCCGCCGGCGGCAAGCGGATGATCCAGCGCACCGATGGCTATGACGCCACCATCGTCGCCGGTCAGATTGTCTACCGCCATGGCCAGGCGACCGCTGCTTTGCCCGGCCGTCTGGTTCGCGGCGCCCAAGGGTAGGTTGAGCGGTAGGGTGAGGGGTAGGTTGTTCGGGGAAAACCTCTAACCGCGCGTGTTGCGGCGGTCGTCGTCGCTATCCCAATACAGCGCGTCGGGACCCAGTTGATCGAGGGACGGGCAGCCGATCTGCGCCATCACCTTGTTCATCTCCTCGCGGACGATCTTGACCGCTTTGGCGGCTCCGGCGTCGCCGCCGGCGATCGCCCCATAGAGCGTCGGCCGACCCATGAAGACGAACTTGGCGCCCGAGGCCAGTGCGATCAGCACGTCGGAGCCACGGCGAAACCCGCCATCCATCATCAAGGTCATCCGCTCGCCGACCGCCGCGTCGAGCCGGGGCAGCACGTCCAGCGCCGAGACCGCCCGGTCAAGCTGGCGGGCGCCGTGGTTCGAGACGATCAACCCGTCGACCCCGGCATCCGCCGCCCGGATCGCGTCATCGGTCCGCATCACCCCCTTCAAAATCAGGGTGCGGGGCCAAAGCTTGCGAAACCGCTCAATATCCTTCCAGGTCAGGCTGGTCGGGCACTGGGTGGAGAAAAACTCACCGACACCCGCGGCATCGGCGCCGTCGGGCGCATAGGCCCGCCAGTTCTCCAGCATGGCGATGCCGTGACGCATATAATCCTTGAACCAGAAAGGCCGCCTGAGCGCGTCCAGCTTCGAGCCGAGCGATAGCTTGAGCGGCCGACCAAAGCCATTACGCCGATTGCGCTCGCGGTTGGAACTGACCGGAACATCAACGGTCACCACCAGGGCATGCAGCCCCAGATCCGCCGCCCGCTTGATCTGATCTTCGGAGATCGAACGGTCCTTGGCGGTATAGAGCTGGTACCAACCATGGTCCGGTGCGACCCGCGCCAGGTCTTCCATCGAGGCGGTCGCGGCGCCGGACATGATAAACGGGATATTCGCGTCTCGCGCCGCCTGGGCCAGCATCAAATCGCCGCCGCGGCGAAAATTGCCGATACCGCCGGTCGGGGCGATGCCATAGGCGCTGGAATAAGTCTGGCCAAAGAGCGTCGTCGACTGGTCCAAGGTGGAAATATCGACCATGTAGCGCGGCGTCAGCGACCGGCGGCGGAACGCATCCTCGTTGCGCGTCAGGCCGTCCTCATCGTCAACGCCGCCCTCGATGAAGTCATAGACGATCTTCGGTATCCGCCGCTTCGCCAGCACCCGCAGATCATCAAGATTGATGCAATTATCGATATTCATGTGGCGCCCCAATCGAAGCTGGCTTTCAGCGGATCGTAAGTTTGCGGCGATAGCAGCGAATTGGAAAGCCCCCGGCCATCCGTCCTCTGGTGAATGCGGCGCGGCGGCGGCCTTGACCTGATCAGCCGTCCGGACGGACACTCCTGGCTTGGTAGACCAACAGGACGCAGCACATGGGCGCGAGTGACAATAGGCTTGAATGGCATGGCAGCAGCCGGATCGACGGGGCGACGGTGCGGGTGTCAACGGCGGAGCAAAAACCAACCAGTTGGCGGCGCAAAAGTTTGCCACTTGCAATGCCATGA
>JAQBUJ010000515.1 GCA_027623845.1 Pseudomonadota bacterium | reverse complement strand
CGCCGGCGTTCTCGCCGGCACCTCCGCGTTCGCCCAGGAAACCAATTACGTCCTCAACACCGCCTCGACCGGCGGCACCTATCACCCGGTGGGAACCGCGCTCGCCACCTTGACCAAGATCAAGCTGCTGCCGAAGGAAAAGTTCAGCCTGACGGCGGTGAATTCGGCCGGGTCGGGCGCGAACGTGCAGGCGCTCGGCGCCAACACGGCGCAATTCGCCATCCTGCAGGGTTTGTTCGGCTCCTACGCGGCGACGGGCACCGGGCCGGTCACCGCGCCGCAGACGAACATGCGCTCGATCACCATGCTGTGGCAGAATGTCGAGCAGTTCGTCATCGCCAACGAATATGTGAAATCGGGCACCGCGTCCGACCTTATCGCCCTGAAGGGCGAAGCGATGGCGATGGGCGCGAAGAATTCGGGAACCATCGGCTCGAATGGGGTTCTGCTCGCCGGGCTCGGCCTGGATATGGAGAAGGACTTCAAACTGGTCTATGGCGGTTACGGCCCGTCGACCGACGCCTTGGCGAACGGCCAGGTCGCCGGCGTCGGCGCGCCCGCCGGTCCGCCGACCGGCGCGCTCACCAAACTGTTTGCCGCCAACGAGGGCAAGTTCACCCTGCTCAGCGTCACGCCGGAAGAAGCCGAGAAGATGGATGGCGGGCGCAATCTCTGGGTTCCCTTCACGCTGAAGTCCGGCACCTATCCGGGACAGGACAAGGATATCGTCACCATCGCCCAGCCTAATTTCCTGGCGGTGAACGCCGATGTCAGCGAAGAGCACGTCTATTTGCTGACCAAGGCGATTTATGAAAACTTGCCGTTCCTGCAGGCAATCCATAACGCGACCAGTGTGATGGACATTAAATCGGCGATGGCCGGGTTGCCGGTGCCGCTGCATCCGGGCGCCGTGCGGTATTACAAGGAAGTCGGTCTCGAGATTGCGCCGCACTTAATGCCGAAGTAAGCGTTCGGCACCGCCAGCGAATAAAGGGTGGCCGCCCCGCCGCGGCCACCCTTTTATTCTTAAAGATAGTCCGAAAGGGCAGGGATGAGCCTGGACGCAGATCAGAGCCGGACAGTTTCGCGCGCGGAACTCGTGTCGCCGGCCGAGACCGTGCGTGGCTTTCGCGGCGGCATCGTCGATCTCGACTATTCCCTGGCGCGGATCTGGCGCTACGGGCCCACGCTCGCCGTCATCTGCGCGTTTGGCCTGTGGCATGTGGCGACCAACCTGTTTATCAACGAGCCCGATTTGTGGCAGAACGCGATCCATTTTGCCGGCTTCGCCTTCCTTGGCTTCGCCACCTTCGCCACCTTCAAGCGCCACGCCGAGCGGCCCTGGTCCATCGCCTTCGATATCGCCCTGGGGCTGATCGTGGCAGCGTCCGCTCTCTGGGTCGCGTCCGCCGAGACCGGGCTCTATATCCGCACCCTGGCCACGACCGGTCAGGAATGGCAGCTAACGTTTGTCGATTGGGCGGCCGGATTGATCGTCATCGCCGCGGCGATCGAACTCACCCGCCGGCTGACCGGATGGATTATTCCGGTGCTGGTGATTGTCTCGCTGAGTTATATCCTGTTCCTCGGCGAGATTATGCCCGGCGTGTTCCGCGCCGCGAGCCTGCCGTTGAGCGACGTGCTGTTTCGCTCGCTCTACAACGATGAAGGCATGTTCGGCAGCATTACGACGATCTCGTCGGCCAATATCACGTTGTTCATGATCTTCGGCGCTTTTCTGGTGGTGTCGGGCGCGTCTGACTTTGTCATCGAACTCTCCAAGATCATCGCCGGGCGGTTTCGCGGCGGGGCGGCGTTTGTCGCCGTCATCGCGTCGGCGCTGACCGGCACGATTTCCGGCTCCGCCGTCGCCAATACCGCATCGACCGGGATCATCACCATTCCGCTCATGAAGGCCAACGGCTTTAGTTCCAAATTCGCCGCCGGGGTTGAAGCTTCGGCGTCGACCGGCGGCCAGATGATGCCGCCGATCATGGGCGCCGGCGCCTTCGTCATGGTGTCGTTTACCGGCATTTCCTACAGCACCATCGTGGTGGTCTCGATCATCCCGGCGATCCTCTATTTTCTGTCCGTCGGTTTCATGGTTCGCGTCGAATCGATGAAGCACCAGATCGGCACCGAACAGATCGAAGCTGTCGACCGGGCGAAACTGTGGGGCGGCGCGCTTAATTTTCTGCTGCCGCTGGCGGTCATGACCTACATGCTGGTGACCGGCAGGACGCCTAGTTTCGCCGCCTGTTTTGCCATCGCCACCTTGATTGTGGTGAGTTGGGTGACGCCCAACCGCATGGGGCCGCGCCGGATTTCCCAGGCCCTGGTGCTGGGCATCAAAACTTCGATCATGACGGCGGTTCTACTGGTCACGGTGGGCCTGATCAACAATGCGGTCGTCACCTCGGGGTTGGCCAACGGCTTCGCGCTCATGATCGCCCAATGGTCGCAAGGTTCGGTTCTGATCGCTGTCATCCTGATTGCGCTGGTCTCCCTGGTGTTGGGCATGGGGTTGCCGGTGACGGCGGCTTATATCGTGCTCTCCATCCTGTCGGCGCCGGCCCTGGCCGGGCTGCTCGCCGACTCTATCCTGGTCGACCTGCTGGTGCAGGGCATCTCCGATCCGGCGCAAGCGGCGTTGTTCGCCCTGGTGGAGTCGCCCCTGGCGGCGAAAGTCGGGGTGGGGATGAGTTTGGAGGAGGCCAGCACCCTGGTGAGCGGGCTGCCGTTCGAACTGGCGCTAGTGATCCGGCCCGTTCTGATCGACACCGAGACCCTGACGGTTTTTCTGCTGACCGCCCATCTGATCGTGTTCTGGCTGAGCCAGGATTCAAACGTCACGCCGCCGGTCTGCCTGGCCGCCTTCACCGCCGCCGGCATCGCCAAGTCGCCGCCCATGGCGACCGGCGTCGAGGCCTGGAAGATCGCCAAGGGGCTCTACATCGTCGTGCTGCTGTTCGCCTTCACGCCGTTGATCGGTTCGGGGTTCTGGGACAGCGTGCAGATCGGCGGCTTCGCGCTGTTCGGCATCTACACCATCACCGCCCTCATTCAGCGCTATTCGGAAGGGCCGATCCCGCTGTGGCTCTATCCGGTGTTTATCGCCGGCGGCGCGCTAAGCTTCGTGCCCCTGAACCTGCCGCTCAACGCACTAGGCGCGCTGCTGGTCGCCGCCAGCATCGTGATCACATCCCGCGCCGCGCGCCAGGTGGAACAGGCCGCTACCCCCCAATAATCCCCGCCGGGCCGAGCTGCTCGGTGCTTAGCCCTGGTTTCGCGCCGACCCGTCCGGGCAGGGTGAAGCCGCCGGTCATCTGCTCCACATAGGGGCCGCCCTCGCCGGGCTCGGGCACCAGGACTTCGCGCTTGTGGCC
>JAQBUJ010000514.1 GCA_027623845.1 Pseudomonadota bacterium | reverse complement strand
GCGAAGATATGGTGGAAACCTATCGTCTGCGGCCCTAGTTTATCGCCATGTTTACTGGAATCATTACCGATGTCGGCACGGTCGAGGCGTTAGAGCAGCGCGGAGACCTGCGCGCCGTGGTCAAAACCCGCTACGACACCCAGGGGATTAGCGATGGCGCTTCCATTGCCTGTTCCGGGGCCTGCCTGACGGTCGTCGACAAGGGGGCGGATTGGTTCGCCGTGGATATCTCCAAGGAAACGCTTGATCACACGACGCTGGGGGCA
The DNA here is from genome assembly GCA_027623845.1 of Pseudomonadota bacterium. Taxonomy (GTDB): domain Bacteria; phylum Pseudomonadota; class Alphaproteobacteria; order Thalassobaculales; family Thalassobaculaceae; genus JADHLJ01. The sequence continues at coordinate 3,120 of JAQBUJ010000514.1, read as the reverse complement.
TGGTCGGTCGGCTCAAGGATTAACCTTGAGCGGTCCTTGCGCATGGGCGATGAGCTTGGCGGCCATATGGTCTCAGGCCATGTAGACGGCGTCGCGACGGTGCTCTCGCTCCTGGATGAGGGGGATAGCCGGCGCCTGTCGATCCGCGTGCCGGGAGCAATATCCAGATTTATCGCGTCGAAGGGGTCCGTGGCCCTCGACGGCATCTCGTTAACGGTCAATGAAGTCGAGGCTGACGTGTTTGGGGTGAACATCATTCCCCACACCTGGGAGAAGACGACTTTGGCCGATGCGGGCCCAGGCAGCCGATTGAATGTTGAAATAGATATGCTGGCGCGCTACGTCGCCCGCTTGACGGAACGAGTGGAGGCAACGCGCGATGGCGACGCCTGAGCAATTGAGTGAGGTCTATCAGGGCGCGTTGTCCTCGATCGAGGAAGTCATTGAGGAGGCCAAGGCTGGCCGAATGTTCATCCTGGTCGATGACGAAAGCCGCGAGAACGAAGGCGATCTTTGCATTCCCGCCGAGATGGCCACGGCCGAGGTCGTCAACTTCATGGCGATGCATGCGCGCGGGTTGATTTGTCTGTCGATGACCCGATCCCGGGTGGAACGCCTGGGCCTGCCGTTGATGTCCTCACGCAACGAGACCCGGCACGAGACCGCCTTCACGGTTTCCATCGAGGCCCGCGAGGGCGTGACCACCGGGATATCGGCGCATGATCGGGCCCGCACCATCGCGGTCGCCGTCGACCCGGATCTTGGTCGTGAGGATATCGTCACGCCGGGGCATGTCTTTCCTTTGGTCGCGCGCGATGGCGGAACCTTGGTGCGCGCCGGCCATACCGAGGCGGTCGTCGATATAGCGAGAATGGCGGGCATGAACCCGTCCGGCGTGATCTGTGAGATCATGAAGGACGACGGTACCATGGCGCGGTTGCCCGACCTGATCCAGTTCGCCCAGTTGCACAATCTCAAGGTCGCCACGATCGCCGACCTGACCGCCCACCGCCGCCGAACCGAGACCATTGTCGAGCGGTCGGTCGACACCATGCTTGACAGCAAGTATGGCGGCGATTGGCGGATGATCGTGTATTTGAACAAGGTCACCTATGCCGAGCATATTGCGCTGATCAAGGGGGACATCACCAGCGATGCCCCGGTTCTGGTGCGGATGCACGCGCTGAACGTGATGGAGGACGTGCTGGGCGACCAGTCCGGATCACGCGGCGGCGGCGAGGTGCAGACCGCGATGGCGAAAATCGCTGAAGAAGGCCGCGGCGTCGTGGTGATCATCCGCGAGCCGACCCCGACGGCGCTTTCGGATCGGGTGCGCAACATGTTGAAGGCGCAAGCCGAGGGGCGCCGGACCGAGAATGAACTACGAGATTATGGTATTGGGGCGCAGATCCTGCTTGATCTTGGCATCCGTAACATGATCTTGCTGACCAATTCGCAGCGCACCGTTGTTGGTCTGGAAGGCTATGGCCTGACCATCATGGCGCGCCGCTCGACGCAACCCGAACAGGACGAGCCCAACCCATGACGAGAGTGCTGATCGTCGACGCCAATTTCTATCAGGATCTCGCCGACGAGCTGGTCCGGGGCGCCGTCGGAGAATTGGATGCCAGGGGGATCGCCTATGACCGGGTCTCGGTGCCCGGCGCGCTGGAGATCCCGACGGCGATCTCGATGGCCGCTAAACGGAGCGACGGCCCCGCATACGATGCTTTCGTGGCGCTTGGCGTTGTCATTCGCGGCGAGACATCGCATTACGACATCGTCTGCGGTGAGAGCGCCCGCGGGTTGAGCGAATTGGCGTTGAACCGGGATCTCGCCATCGGCAATGGCATCCTGACCGTCGACACCAGGGATCAGGCCTGGGTCCGCGCCGCAGTCGACGGCAATGGCAAGAACAAGGGTCGGGACGCGGTAATCGCCGGTCTTTGCCTTACAGATCTCAAGGCGAGGTACCGAGTTTGACAACATCGCACCGCTCAGGCCGAAAAGACCGTAAATCGGTGCTCCGGCCCCGGACAACGTCCCGTCTGGCCGCCGTGCAAGCGCTTTATCAGATGCAAATGACCGAACGACCGGCTGAGTTGATCGTCGAAGAGTTCATCGCGCACCGTTTCAACGAGTTGGAAGACACCACCAGTTTTGGACGGGCGGACGAAGCGCTGTTCGGGGTATTGACCCTGGGAACCGCGAACGACTTGGAAACGATTGATGGGATCATCGCCGATACCTTGGTTGAAGGATGGTCGGTGGATCGGTTGGAGAGCACGTTGCTGGCGATCCTGCGCGTTGGAACACACGAACTTCTGAGCCACGGTCAGACGCCTCATGCGGTGGTGATCAGCGAATATGTCGACGTCACCCACGCCTTCTATGACGATACCGCTGCCGGTCTGGTGAATGGTGTGCTCGACCGGGTGGCGCAAGTGGTGCGCGAGAAACTGGAAGAAGACGAAGGTCCGGAGGAAGATTTGACCGACGCCCGGGGCCGGGCTGAGGCGTTCGAGCCGGAGAGCGACCAGGCGGACTAAGCCATGGGATTGGGCGAATTCGATCGCATAGAAAAATTCTTCAAACCGTTGGCTGCACATAGTCCGGGGGCGCTCGGGTTGAGCGATGATGCGGCGGTTTTGCCGGTTGCTGGACTGGCAGGCTTGGTGATTTCAACGGATGCATTGGTCGAAGGCGTGCATTTTCGCGTCGATGACCCGGCCGAGCTGATCGCCCGCAAGGCGCTTCGAACCAATCTTTCCGATCTGGCCGCGATGGGCGCCGAACCCTGGGTCTATACGCTTGCTTTGGCGCTTGGTCCTTTAGGTGGCGCGCCGGTGGACCTGTGGGTCGCCGGCTTGGCGGCGGGGCTGGCGAACGATCAGGAAGAATTTTCAATTGGTTTGATCGGCGGGGATTCGGTTTCAACGCCTGGCCCGGTCATGGTGTCGATCACCATTTTTGGCAAGCAAGGCGCCGATGGCGTGCTGACCCGATCGGGCGCGGCCGCTGGCGATGACATTTATGTGTCGGGAACCATCGGAGACGCCGCCCTGGGACTAAAAATCTTAAGCGGCGCCTTAACTGGGTTGGATCCGGAAACCAGCGCCC
>JAQBUJ010000513.1 GCA_027623845.1 Pseudomonadota bacterium | reverse complement strand
CACGTACCCGCCTTCATGCTGCGCCCCGGGCGCACCGGTACGGCCTGAGCCTCAATCAGTTATACTGACTGCAGGTTCACGAACTGCGGGTTCACGAATTTTCGGACCAATCAGGCGGTACCGACTGGCACGGAGGCGATGCTGGCCATGCAAACAATCTTTGTTCAGGTGAAATGCGCGCTCGGTGAGGCCTATCGGGTCGCCGATGCGGCGGCGCAGAATGTCGATGCGATTTCCGAGGTCCATTCGACCTCCGGTCAATACGACCTAATGATGAAATGCTATTTGCCGGATGGCGCCGATATCGGCCATTTCGTCACGGAGAAGATCCAACGCCTGCCCGGCGTGAAGGACACCTTCACCATCATCACTTTCAAGGCGTTCGGCTAAACGTATTTTCGACGGGTGCGCCTCAGCCCGGTCGGTTTTCAACGGCCGGCCAGTCAATCTCGGGCCACGCCGTCCTCTTGCGCCAGGTTCAGCGCTTGCTGAAGAACCTCGAAATCCCCGACTTGATTCGCCAGGATCAGGATCAAGCTCGCGTTGAGCTGTCGGCTCTGCTCATCCGACAAGCCGCGATGCGCCTTTATCAAGGCTTCGTAGAAGTCATCGGGTCGGGTGATCCGAGGCTCGGTTGAAAGCCTGCCCATTATCCCGCCTCCTTTCGGGCGATCGCCCGCGCCAGCGCCGCAGCCAGGACCGAGACCGTCGGGGCCTCAAGCCACCGGGCGGCGACGTGTTGATCCGGTCGCAGCAAATAGACGCTTCCCGGCTTGGCGGCCCAACGGGCGAAGGCCTGACCGCTGATATCGTCGAGGATCGCGATGGACGAGCGGCTGGCGATATCGCTGCGGCCAACGACCACCAAATCTACCGAGGGAGTCAGGCTTGCCAGCGCTTTGCTCCATGCCTTGATCCAGTCATCGCCGAGCGCTTCCGGGTCGACAAAGCACAGCGCCACGAAGCGCTGCCCCAGATGGTTCAACAGCCAGCTTTGCGCACCATTCAACAGGACCGGCGCGTCCAAGGCCGAAGCGCCGGGCACCGGCCCGTCGCCGGCGAAAGCGTCATCATCGCCAGTGCTTAGCGCCGTCGCGGCATAGACATGCGGCAGCGACAACCGGCCGCTGTTCACCAGGGTTCGGGCGAAAGGCGCGCGCTCTGCCAGCGACAGCACGGCGCGGCGAAAGTCGGCGCTAACCTGGTTCTTCGGGGTCATGAAATCCGTGCTGCGGGCGGAATTCAGGATGTTCTCATCAGCCGCCGGCAGCCGTTCGGCATCATAGCTGTCGAGCAAAGCCGCCGGCGCCTCGCCGCCAAGCACCAGGGCAAGTTTCCAGACCAGGTTGTCTATATCTTGGATGCCGCCATTACCGCCGCGCGCGCCGAACGGGCTGACCACATGGGCCGCGTCACCGACGAAAAATACCGGACCATGGCGGAACCGTTCCATCCGCCGGCAGGTGAAGGTGTAGACACTGATCCATTCGAGATCGAAATCGAGATCCTCGCCAACCATCTTGCACACCCGGGGGATCACCCGCTCCGGCTTGCTTTCCTCGACCGGGTCGGCGTCGGGACCCAACTGCAGATCGATTCGGTAGATGTTGTCGGGTTGGCGATGCAGCAGCGCCGATTGCCCGGCGTGGAAGGACGGCTCGAACCAGAACCGCCGCTCCATCGGAAAATCGGCGTTCATCCGAATGTCGGTGATCAAAAACCGCTCCTCGAAGGTGCGGCCCTGGAATTCCAGCCCCATGGCGCGGCGGAGCGTGCTGCGCACCCCGTCGGCCGCCAACACATAGTCGGCGCGGATCTGGTAACGACCGTCAGGCGTATCCACCGTCAACAGCGCCCCGCCGCCGCCCTGCAGATCGCCGCCGTCATCCGGATCACCATCATCGAGGTCAAGATCGATATCGACCACGGCGTTGCGCCAACGAAGATCGGTCTTGCCAAGGGTGACGGCCCGGTCAACCAGATATTCCTCGGTGTGATATTGTTGCAAATTGATGAAGGCGGGCATCTTGTGGCCGGCCTCGGGCAGCAGATCGAAATTGTAGATTTCCCGCTCGCCGCGATAAACCCGGCCCTGACGCCAGATCACCCCTTTATCAACCATCGGCTCAGCGACGCCGCTCCTGTCCAACACCTCAAGCGTGCGTTTCGACCAACAAATCGCCCGGCTGCCAGCCGAGACCGTATCGTCATCGTCCAGCACCACCGTTTCGATGCCGAGACAGGCGAATTCGACCGCCGCCGCAAGGCCGACAGAGCCGGCCCCGACAATCACCACACGCTGATGCTCGACCGTGCCGCTATCGACCGCCGCCGGGCGCCGAAAGGGGTATTTGGGGTAGCTGTAGCTTTGGCGAACGCCCTTTTGCCTCGCCGCCGGGTCCGGTCCGCTCACTGTCCCGCAGAGCCTCCGCCCAGCGCGCTTGGCTCAAAACCAATGCTGTCGAACCGGGGCAAGCCTGGGGGGGTGCTCACGACACGGCGCGCCGCGTGCTATTGGTCTGGCCAAGCCGGATCGCCGGAATAGCCATGGCGACGGCAGCCTGGGCCGGGTCAACCACGGCGATTCCCAGTTTTTCCTCCAGCGGCGCCCGATAGCGCGCCATGCCGGCGCATCCCATCACCAGAACGTCAGCGCCTTTCTCGTCCCGCAACGCCTCACCGACCCGAATCATGCGCGAAAAGGTTCTGTCCTCGTCGGCCAATTCCGTGACCCCAAGGCCAATCGCCATGTCGCCGGCAAGCCGGCTTTCCAGCCCCAGCGAGCGGATATAGCGGATATGCCGTGGGATCGATTGCGCCAGGATGGCGATCACCCCGAACCGATTGCCCAGTGACAGCGCCGACAGAATACCGCTCTCGGCGATCCCGAAAACCGGCTTGGCCGTCACTTCGCGGGCCGCGAACATTCCGGGGTCAGAAAAACAGGCAATCACGAAGGCGCCGGCATCGTTATCGCGGGCCTTGATGATATTGCAGATATGGCCCGAGACCTGATCGACATGCTGTTGCGACTCGATCCCCGGCGGGCCGTCCGGGTTGGTGACGCTTTCGATCTCGGGGCCGCCGGCCAGACGCAGCGGATCGAGGGCCTTGTCCATGGCCTGGGTGACAACATCGGTGCTGTTTGGATTGATGACGATGACCCGGTCTGTCATGGCGCCCTCTTGCGGTTGGTCTCAGGCAAGCCCCTTGCTTGCGATCTCGAACACATCCTTCGACAATCCCGGCGTTTCAGCAACCCTTGTCAGTTGTTCGATCATCAGACCCTGTCGATTTTCGTCATAGCGCCGCCAGCGGGTCAGCGGCTGCATCAGCCGCGCAGCAACCTGTGGGTTGATCGGCTCCAGCTCCAAAATCCGATCAGCGAGG
>JAQBUJ010000512.1 GCA_027623845.1 Pseudomonadota bacterium | reverse complement strand
CATATCGACGAGGCGCTGCTGCTGCCCCGGGTCGCCGAATTGCTGCTTGATGAGATCGCCGGAAACCGTGACGACCGCAACGCCGAGCCGATCGCCCGGGTGATGAATGATTGCGGCTGGCTCTGGGCGCCGCTGGTGCTTGAGGCCTTGGGCGTCGAGGCGGCGCCCAGCGCCGGCGCGCCGATCCGGGTCAGCGGACTTGATGTCTGGCGCCGGCTTGGCGAATGGTCCGAGCACGCGCCGGAACCGCCGGCCGGCAATGAGCCGGTTGGCACCGAGGAAGCCCGAACCCGATTGGCGGCGCTTTTGGGATCCGGCGCCGAGGCGCGGCCCAGTCAGGCCGACTATGCCTCCGCCGTCGCCGCCGCGTTTCAGGCGCGCGAGAACCAGGATGAGCCGCGCGTGGTGCTAGCCGAGGCCGGCACCGGGGTCGGCAAGACCCTGGGCTATGTTGCGCCGGCCAGTGTCTGGGCGGAAAAGAACGGCGGCGCGGTGTGGTTCTCCACCTATACCCGCAACCTGCAGCACCAGATCGACGCCGAGCTTGACCGCCTGCATCCCGAACCGGTGCGCAAGTCCCGCAAGGTGGTGATCCTCAAGGGCCGCGAGAATTATCTGTGCCTGCTCAATCTTGAGGAGGCGACCCGGACCCTGGCGATGATGCCGCAATACGGCACCGCGCTGGGCCTGATGGCGCGCTGGGCGGCGGCGACCCGCGATGGCGACATGATGGGCGGCGATTTTCCCGCCTGGCTTACCGATCTGTTGGGCCGGGGCCGCACCCTGGGTCTGGCGGACCGGCGCGGCGAGTGCATCTATTCGGCCTGCAGCCACTATCACAAATGCTATATCGAGAAATCCGTGCGCCTGGCCCGGCGCGCCGACGTGGTGATCGCCAATCACGCCCTGGTGATGATCCAGGCCGCGCTCGGCGGGATCGATGACAGCCATCTGCCGACCCGCTATGTCTTCGATGAGGGGCACCATATATTCGATGCCGCCGACGGCGCGTTTTCGGCCAATCTAAGCGCCGCCGAGACCGCCGAGTTGCGACGTTGGTTGACCGGCGCCGAGGGCCGACGCTCGGGCCGGGCGCGCGGTCTGAAACGCCGGGTCGAGGACCTGATCGCCGACGATCCCGAGGCCTTGGAAGCCTTGGAGCAGGTGCTGCACGGAGCCCGCGCCCTGCCCGGCGATGGCTGGCTCAACCGCTTGGCCGACCAACAGCCGCACGGGCCGACGGAGATCTTCCTCGACCGGGTGCGCCAACAGGTCTACGCCCGCAGTGAACAGACCGGCAGCCCGTATTCGCTGGAGACCGACGCCAAGCCGCCGGTGGACGGCCTGCTGGACGCCGCCGCCGGGCTCGATACGGCGCTGGCGGCGATGCTGAAACCGATGCTGACCTTGCGGCGACGCCTGAGCGCGACCCTGGAAGACGAGGCGCAAACCCTGGAAAGCTCCACCCGCCAGCGCATCGAGGCGGTGGTTCGCTCGCTCTCCCGGCGCGGCGAGGTGATGCTCGGGGCTTGGCGCGGCATGCTCAAAGCGCTGCATGAGGCCACCCCGGCGGAATTCGTCGATTGGTTCGAGATCGAGCGGATGGATGGCCGCGACGCCGATATCGGCATGCGCCGGCATTGGCTTGATCCAACGATCCCGCTGCATCAAACGGTGATCCGTCCGGCCCATGGCGTGGTCATGACCTCGGCCACCTTGCGCGACGCCTCCGGCGATGCCGAGCGTGATTGGCAAGCCGCCGAGCAGCGCACCGGCGCCATCCACCTGCCGGCCCCGGCGATCCGCGCCGCCGTCGCCTCACCCTTCGACTATGGCCAGCAAACCAGAGTGTTCATCATCAACGATGTGCGCAAGGACGACCTCGATCAGGTGGCCGCCGCCTATCGCGAGTTGTTCCTGGCGTCCGGCGGCTCGGCCTGTTCACCGCGATCCAGCGGTTGCGCGGCGTGCATGGCCGGATCGCCGCCGCCATCGACGAGGCCGGGTTGGCGCTCTATGCCCAGCATGTCGACGGCCTTGATCTGGCGACATTGATCGATATCTTCCGGGCCGAGGAGGACGCCTGCCTGCTCGGTACCGACGCGGTGCGGGACGGGGTCGATGTGCCCGGCCGCTCGCTGCGTCTGATCGCGTTTGACCGGGTGCCCTGGCCAAGGCCGAATATCCTCTACCGGGCCCGCCGCACGGCGTTTGGCGGCGCGGCCTATACCGACATGCTGACCCGGTTGAAGCTGAAACAGGCTTTTGGCCGGCTGATTCGCCGCGCCGGTGATCGCGGGGTGTTCACCCTGCTCGATCCGATGATGCCCTCGCGCCTGCTTGGCGCATTCCCTGAGAACACGCCGGTCAAGCGTTGCGGACTGGCCGAGGCGATCACCGAGATCCGCGGGTTTCTTCAGCCCGACTGAGCTTTCACCCGATCAACCGCGACCGCTCGACAACCCCTGAAAGCGCCGGCGCATAGCGCGCTTTCAGCGCCGGGCGGCTATCCGGTATGGCGAAAATTTCCCCGGACAAGCCAAAACGCAGCGGCGCGGCGCGGTAACCACCGGGGCTTGGCGTCGCCTGCAACTCATATAGGCTTGAGGCCGGCAACAGCGCCTCCAGCGCCGCCAAGGTCGGGAAGCTGCGCCAGGTATAGGGACTGGTTTCCATCAGTACGACCGGCGCCGATTCTTTGATGGTTTTGGCAAGCCCGGCCAGCGCCGGCCGTTCGAACCCCTCGACATCGATTTTGATGATATCCGGAGCCGGCAGATCCTGCTCAATCCGGTAGTCATCGCCGACGACGATCCGCACCAGGGTCTGATGCACGTTATTGTCGGGGCTGTAATCGGCGTGGAAGGACGCAGTGCCGAAATTGGCGTTGGCCTGGAAATCCGGGTGATGCAGCAGCATCTCCGCCGGTTCCTCACCCAGGGCCAATGGGTGCAGCGCCACGTGCTCGATGCCGTTGACGGCAAGTTTTTCACGCACCAGGGCGGCGTTATGCGGCACCGGCTCAAACGCGATCACCTGATCACAGAGGCTGGCCAGGAACAGCGTGTGATGGCCGATATTCGCGCCGATATCCCAGGCCACCACCGGGCCCTGGCGGGTGCGGCGTATGGCGGCCGCCATATCGCCCAGCAGGCTCAACTCATGACCGCTATAAGCGCCGTAGAAAAACACCGACCAGTCGATGAAACGCTTCAGATTGACCGGATAGCGATAGCCGAAAAAATCCTCGACGAAGGGATGATCGCGCAGCCGCGCCGGGTCTTCCAACAGCCGGATCAGCCGGTCCCGGCCGCGCACCGGCAACCGCCGGCCAAGCGCCCGCAGCAGCGACAGTTTCACCTACAGCAGACCCGACATTGCTAGGCTTCCATCACCAGTCGCC
>JAQBUJ010000511.1 GCA_027623845.1 Pseudomonadota bacterium | reverse complement strand
TTGGGTGGTTCTCGTCACCCGGAGATTACGCCGCTTTCAAATTTCCACCACTTCCGAGACACCACCTCAGCGACTATGCGACAGAATCGGACTGAATATTGGTTTTTTCCGAACAACCCTGCGCCCTCAGATCAAACGTTTAATTACCCTGTTACGATTTTTTTAATCCCTGATAGATCATTAGATTACCCTGTTTGAGTTCTTAGGGAATTTAAACACAAACGACTGTTTTTTATAATTTTTCTGACGTCGATCGGTAGAATATTTGGTCGGAAAACGCCATTTTTCCTGTATTTTCCCGGTTATCAGGGAACCTGCCACCGGAGCAGGTTTCACCCTCGCCTGCCCGCACAGCCAATCCATCTCCTAAATTTAAGTCTCTCGACAGCGCCTTGCGCCCCGAGGCGAATAGCGCCGACATTTCCGGACGTTACGAGGGAAGCCAATTCGTGAGCGTCACCCAGAGACCGACGAGATAACGCACCCCCGTAGCCTCATGCCCAAAAGTCTCTGGTGGCCATTTTCGGGGTTACGGATGTTGATTTCAAAATGGCGTGCCGACGTTCAAGATAGCGAACAAAAAACGCCCGAGTTTCAAGCCTTGGACGAGGTTGCGACCAATTCTCGAGATCAACGAAATCCCAGCATCTCCCGCTGGCTGTGGGTCGGCACGCGCATTTGATCCTCTATCGACAGCCAACGGTGACCCCAGCGTCGATTGAAATGCATAAATCTAATCAATCCCTTACAACGTTTTCGTTGGAGGGAAGCATTCGGCGCCGAACTGGGGTCGAACTTGTGTGCCGATCCACACCGTAGTAACGTACGGAGGCGGATAAGGAAGGACAAAAATGAACCATATATCGCTCGAGAATAAATGGGTCGGCCAGCGCACCCCGCGGCCCGACGGCGTCGATAAAGTCACCGGCTCGGCGCAATACGCGGCCGATTTCACCATGCCCGGCATGGTCTGGGGCAAGGTACTGCGGAGCCCGCATGCCCACGCGCTGATCAAGAAAATCGATACCTCCAAGGCGGAAGAATTGCAGGGCGTGCTGGCGGTGATGACCGGCGACGACCTGCCCTTGCTGCCTTTGGACGTGCCATTGCCGATGGGTCCAAACGATATTCGCTGGATTGCCCGCGGCTGCATGGCGCGGGAAAAAATTCTCTACACCGGTCATCCCGTGGCGGCGGTCGCGGCAATCTCGCAAAGCATCGCCGTGGCCGCGCTGGAACTGATCGAGGTCGACTACGAAGTGCTACCGCACGTCATCGACGTCGACGAGGCGATGGCGCCGGACGCGCCGATTTTGCACGATTGGCTGAAAACCGACGGGGTTGACGGGTCGACCAATATTTCCAACATCATGACGGTCAAAACCGGCGATGTCGAACAAGGGTTCGCCGAGTCCGATCTGGTGATTGAGCGCGCGTTCAAATCCGCCGCCGTGCATCAAGGCTATATCGAGCCGCAGGCCTGCATCGTCAGCTACAAGCCGGATTCCCAGTCCACCATCTGGAGCAGTAGCCAGGGACAGTTCATGGTCCGCGGCCTGACCGCCACGATCACCGGCATGGCGACCGGCGACATCAAGGCCATCCCGGCCGAAATCGGCGGCGGTTTTGGCGGCAAAACCATCATCTACCTCGAACCGGTGGCGATGGTGCTGTCCAAAAAATGCGCCCGGCCGGTCAAAATGCAAATCACCCGCCAGGAAGTGTTCGACAGCACCGGGGCGGGGGCCGGCATGTCAGCGCGTCTCAAAGTCGGGGTCACCAAGGATGGCAAGCTGACGGCGGTGGAAGGCGCTTACAACTTCCAGGCCGGCTGCTATCCGGGCTCGCCGGTAGGCCGCGCCTGTCATTTTTCGTTCTCCTGCTACGATATTCCGCATGCCGACTTGAGAGGGCTGGACATTGTTTCCAACCGCCCGAACGTCGCCGCCTATCGGGCGCCCGGCGCGCCGCAAGGCAATTATGTGTTCGAAGCGATTCTGGACGAGATCGCCAAAAAACTCGACATCGATCCGTGGGAACTGCGTCTGCGCAACGCCCTGCCCGTGGACAAGCCGACCATTTACGGCGCCAAGATTGGTGAGGCCGGCATCCAGGAATGCATCGATTCGGTCCGCAATCACCCCAACGCCCAGGTCAAACTGGGGCCAAACCAGGGCCGCGGCATCGCCATCGGTTATTGGGGCAACGCCGGCGGCGAGTCCAGCGGCCAGTTGCACATCAACGAAGATGGCACCGCGTTGGTGATCACCGGGCATCCGGACGTCGGCGGCAGCCGCGCCTCGATGGTCAACATCGTGGCCGAGAAACTGGGCATCGACTATCGCAATGTTAAAGCGCAGATCGGCGACACCAACAATGTCGGTATCAGCGCTGTCACCGGCGGCAGCCGAGTGACCTTCGCCGCCGGCATTGTGGTCGACGAGGCCGCCAACCAGGTCATCGATATCTTGAAGGCGCGGGCGGCGGGCATTTGGGGCATTGAGGCGGAAGCCGTCGAATGGCGCGACGGCGCGGCGCATCCGGCCGGCCCGAACGCCGGTGGATTTGACCCGCTCACCCTGCCGGAACTGGCGATGAAAGCGGTAGCGACCGGCGGGCCAATCCTGGCGGCTGTGTCGAAGAACACGACCGGTCACATGGGCGTGGTCGGCGCCCATATGGTGGATGTCGAAGTCGACCCGGAAACCGGGCAAGTCAAAATCCTGCGCTACACCGCCAGCCAGGATGTCGGGCGGGCGATCCATCCGGCCTATGTCGAAGGCCAGATCCAGGGCGGCGTCGCCCAGGGCATTGGCTGGGCGCTGAACGAAGAGTACATCTATGACAAAAATGGTCGCCTGGATAACGCCGGTTTCCTCGACTATCGCATGCCGGTCGCCTCGGACCTGCCGGCGATTGACGCGGTGATGGTCGAAATCCCCAATCCGGATCATCCCTATGGGGTGAAGGGCGTCGGCGAAATCCCGCTGGTGCCGGTCCTGGCGGCGATTGCTAACGCGATTGCCGACGCCAGCGGCAAACGCCTCTATGAACTGCCGATGTCGCCGCCCAAAGTATTGAAAGCACTGGGCGAATAACATCGACTACGCGGTCGTCGGCGACGCTTGACAGACCTGCGACGCGGGGCGCTCCTCTCAGCTGGGGGCGCCCCGTTTTCATTGATCGGTCGGTTTTCTCCGCTGGCATTCACCTTTAGGAAATGCCTCGAACCAATCATTCATGATTCCGCCACTATACATCATCACCGCGAGACGGACGATCTCGGGCGAGCTGTTGAAATAGTGGAAGGGCTTTTGCATCCTGACCTTGCCCCCCCTAAGTTCACGGATCAAGTGCAACACCAGTTTAGACTGGTATTGCGATGGGAAGAGATTATGTGCAGC
>JAQBUJ010000510.1 GCA_027623845.1 Pseudomonadota bacterium | reverse complement strand
CAATTATTGCGGCAATTAATTACGTCGCATTCCCGATGAAATCGTAATCCATGGAAGTGGAGAATCAGATGACCCTGTCTGACAGGGCAATCAAAAACGCTAAACCGAAAAGCAACGTCTATCGCATTCGGGACGTCGGCGGCGACCCCGAACTGAAAGGTTTTGGCATCACCATTGCGCCGGCTGGCAGCAAGACATTCTTTCTCAGCTATTCCAGCCCAACGCGCCGGAAACGGCGACAATTGAACCTCGGTCGCTATCCTGCCACTAGCCTGAAAGAGGCCCGCGAGAAAGCGAGAGCCGCCAGGGCCGCCATTGCGTTGGGCAAAGACCCGGTGGACGAGTTGGGCGACTTGCCGACGATTACGCTTGAAGAAGGCTTAGACCTCTATGCGCGTGCCAAGCTCAATCATCAAAGGACGGGGCAATCAACCGAGCGGGACCTTCGTCGCGATTTTGGCCCTCTCCTTCGTCTTGCTGCCGCCACAGTCACGCCGGCGATGGTCGCCAAGATAATCGACGATAAGTCTCACACAGCGCCGATCATGGCCAATCGCCTCCATAGTTATGCGCGCCCTTGGTTCCGCTGGCTCACCGCCCGTGGTCACTGCAACGACAGCCCAATTGCTGGCATCGAAAAACCGGCAAATGAGAAAGCAAGGGAGCGCGTACTGACTGACGAAGAAGTCGTGGCCATTTGGACGGCCACAGACGATCTAGGATATCCATTCGGGCCGCTGGTAAAATTGCTATTGCTCACAGGCGTCAGGCGCGAAGAGATGGCCGGTATGCGGCGCATTGAGATCGATTTTGATCAGATGTTATGGGCGGTGCCGGCGGAGCGGTCGAAGACCCGCGCGGCGATCCGTATACCCTTATCTGGGATGGCGGCCGAAGTTTTGCGCGCGGTTCCCGTCACCGACGGCCCGTTTCTTTTCACGACGACCGGGACAACGCCGGTTAGCGGATTCTCGCGGATGAAGAGAAAACTCGACCGCGTAAGTGGCGTTAGTAATTGGCGATTTCATGATTTCCGGCGAACAATGGTTACTGCGATGGTTGACCTCGGCATCGACGCGACGACTGCCGACCGTTGCTTGAACCATACCGGCGCGGCGACGATGTCGACGGTACAACGGGTCTATCAGAGATCCGACCTTCTCGACCAGCGCCGACATGCGGTAGAGGCGTGGGCGCATAAGTTGGTGGAAATCATCAAGGGCACGGCGCCGACAGAGAATGTGGTCCGCCTAAATGGGTGAAGCTTGATCGAGATAGGCGCCTAGAATGGCGGGGGAATGATTTGTAATGCATTCGATGAGGCGACGGTGGCCCTCAAGCGTCCAACTGGTGTGGCCATCTGAATCAGGGCAAATGGAGCGGCAACATGGATGGGCTGGACTACTGGCGACTGTGTGATCATTTAAGCATCGTCCAGGCGGCACTCTTGGTCTGCGACTTTGATCCGGCCGATTACCAAGACAGTATCGAGGAATCGGACACTAATAAGCCGGCAGGCTATGAAGCTGCGAAAGCTGCCATCTCAAATGCATTAAGCAAGCGGCTCATAGGTGGTGAGTTGATCCCTCACTATTATTACGAAGACGAAGGACCTCCAGCCGGCGAAGTAGAAAATTCCATTGATTTGACGGCATCTTCGGTTGAAGTCGGCTCACTTCGTTCTTGGCTTGCGGGCCAAAATTTTCGTTGCAGGTTTTTCTCCTCGTCTTCGACTGCAACTGCTACGCCCGACTATCTTGACACTGACCATCCTCGGTACGCACCGAAGTTAGCCGCTGCGGTAAACGCTTGGTTGGCGTGTGCCGACGAATCGACGACCCGGAATATGAGTCCAAAAAAGGCGCTCGAGAAGTGGCTGCGCGACAATGCATCGAAATTCGCTCTGTGTGACAAACAGGGAAACCTGAACAAATCCGCCATTGAACAAACGGCAATGGTAGCAAATTGGAAACCGGGCGGTGGAGCTCCCAAGACCTCCGGCGGCTAACTCTCCTACCTATAAACTCCACGCCATTCCTGGATTTCCGCCAACTGTAGCTTGAAACCTGCCCACCCCTTATCGGGAAAGCACACCCCCACTTTCGATATTTGACTGGGTGAGTTTTCTAAACCTACCTCCCAATACACCGGACGCCAGGTCCCGCTTAATCCGTGTCTCTTCACCGCGTTTCATGGAGTTGCGCGACATGGCAAACACCTCTAGTGATTTCGACGAACTACCGGCCACGGGCTTTGTTCGCAAATCTCAACTGATCCCCGACATCGTTCCGTTTTCGTCCGCGACACTTTGGAGAGAAGTGAAGGCCGGCACATTCCCAGCCCCTGTCAAACTCTCGCAACGTGTAACGGCGTGGCGAGTGGAGGATGTGAGGGCATGGATACGATCCCGTACGACCGCGACCCGACGGGGCAAGCTATGACCGCTGAATCCATTGCCAAAGGTCTAAGCGGGCACAAAT
This sequence comes from Pseudomonadota bacterium, assembly GCA_027623845.1. Classification (GTDB taxonomy): domain Bacteria; phylum Pseudomonadota; class Alphaproteobacteria; order Thalassobaculales; family Thalassobaculaceae; genus JADHLJ01. The sequence goes on along the minus strand of JAQBUJ010000510.1, from coordinate 927 downwards.
CTGGTGCGGGCTGGATGGTCCGTTGCCCAGCGCATCATGACCGCGAACCAAGCCTCTCGATCACCACCGGCGGGGACGGCAAGGTGCTCTTTCGTTGTCATGCCGGGTGCGATCAAGCTCAAGTCCTCGGCGCGCTTCGAGGACTCGGTCTTTGGGAACCTAGCCGCCGACATGTAAGTGGGCGCAATGGCTACAAGCTGCGCCAATCCGCGAACACAACATTGGAGCGGAATAACACTAAGAGAACAGAAACCGCACTTCGCATTTGGCAAGCGTCCGCTCCCTCATCAGGCACGCCGGTTGAGTCTTATCTGCAATCGCGCGGTCTACATCTTCATCTGCCATCAACCCTGAGCTTCCATATTGGCCTGAAACACCCTTCAGGCGGCCGCTGGCCTGCAATGGTCGCACTGGTGACACGCGGCACGGACGATACCCCGCTTGCAATCCACCGCACCTTTCTCACCCGAGACGGCTCCTGTAAGGCCCCTGTCGACCCACAGAAGATGATGCTCGGCCCTTGCCGTGGTGGCGCGGTGCGTCTCGGAACTCCCCGCGACGTGCTGATGGTGGGCGAAGGCATCGAAACCTGCCTAGCTGCTATGCAGGCAACCGGAAACCCGACCTGGGCGGCGCTATCGACTTCCGGGCTGCGGACCCTCGATTTACCGGACGACGTGCGCGAAGTGATCGTGCTGGCCGATGGCGACGATCCCGGTGAGGCGGCGGCCCGCAGCTGCGCCCTGCGGTGGCAACACGAAGGCCGACGGGTTCGTATTGCCCGTCCGCCACAAGGCATGGATTTCAACGACATGCTGTTGGGTCGTACGTCCCGCATCAAGGGGGGCTTGGCATGATCAGCAAGACCGAAAACTTGGCCGCCAATGCATATGAAGGGTTGGACAATACGGAGAATCCAATCGCCGC
>JAQBUJ010000509.1 GCA_027623845.1 Pseudomonadota bacterium | reverse complement strand
CGTTGTAGCCACCCTGTACCATCCGGGTGCAGCCGCTCTTGCCGAGCAATCCCTTGACGGCGATGGTGACATCCAGATCCGGTGCGGCCTTTAACGCGTGCAATGCCGCGAACAGCCCGGCGCCGCCGGAGCCTAGAATGAGAATATCGGTCTTCGAACGCTCGATCGAGGGCATCAGCATCCTCACCCCAGATTGAAAAGAAACAACAGCCCGGCGAATAACGAGGCCGCGGCGCCAAGTCCGATCATCGCCTTGCGGCTGTCACGCCAGGGCATGAACTCCAGCACCAGCACCCTGAGGCCAAAGCTAAGATGCAGGGTCAGCAGCACGACCAAGCCCCACTCCGCCATCTTCACCAGCGGTTGGTCGGCCCAACGGATGGCGCCCTCCAGGGCTGTGTCGCCCTCCAGCGCCAAGCCGAGCACCAGGAAATGCGCCGGCAGGAACAGCGCCAGCAAAAGCCCGGATAGCCGGTGCGCCAGGGCGGCGAAAAAGCCGAGATGACGTTGCGATCGCCGGATCACGCGCCGTCTCCCGCGCCGATCCCGAACCCAATGACCGCCCAAACCGCCCGTAGACCCAGGGCCAGCAACACCAACCCGAAGACGAGCGCCGCCGCGTCCACGGATCGCCCGCGCCAGGCAAGCCATTCGCGCGCAAGATTGCGCAGCCCAATCGGCGCATGCACCGCCGCCGCCAGCACGAACAATCCATAGAACGCCGCCCAGGCAAAGCTGCCTCTTGTACGTCCCAAAATCTCGGCAGCCGAAAGTCCGTCGCCGATCGCATACAAAATCAACCCGAGGTGAATCAGCACCAGCGGCGCCAATAGCATCGCCGAGCCCCGTTGCAGCAGATAAAGCCGAGCCTCGATCACGACAGACCGCCCTTCAGCAGGGCGCTTAGGGTCATCCTTTTAAGCCCGGCGATGCCAGCGGTTGGATTGAGGCCGACCGGGCAATGCTCGACACAACTGCCGTGGGTATGACAGGCATGGCAGCCGCCGGCTGCGGAGACCGCCTTCAGCACCCCGGCGCGGTCACCGTCACGCTGGTCATTGGCCAAGGTCCAGGCCCGGTTAAGGGCGGCGGGGCCGACATAGTCGGGGTTCCAAGCCACCACGTCGCAGGCGGCATGGCAGACACCACAATTGATGCATTCGATCCCGGCATCGACGATCCGGCGTTCTGGATCGTCCGACGGGATTGCGGCCATCGGCTCGGACCGGGTGGCCGAAGGCTCGAAGCGGCCCCGCGCGGTCTGCCATTTCTCGAAGAACGGGGTCATGTCGGTCACCAGATCTTTGATCCGGGGTAGATTGCGCAGCGGCTCGATCCTCACCCCGCCGCTGGCCGCGACCTTCGAGACATGGGTGCGGCAGGTCCAGCGCGGTCGCCCGTTCACCGTCATTGCACAAGAACCGCACATCCCGACCCGGCAGGCGAAACGATAGGCCAGCGCCGGCTCTCGGTGGCGCTGTATCCAGGTCACCACGTCGAGGATGGTCTGGGATTGGCGGTGCGGCACTTGGTAGGTTTCGAAACGGCCAGTGTCCTTGCCGCGCCAGATCTCGACCGTGAGTGTTTCGTCGGTCATGGAAGGCTGGACCCGCGTAAACGTTGAGAAGGCTCCAGGAAATACCACGGCGCGCGAGGGCGCAAGCACTGACCGGGGGTGATGATCGGGGTGAAGATCAGGGTGATGGTCGAAGCAGCGATGAAAACCCCGTCGATCCGCGCTAAACTGGATTTCCTTCAGGATCAACAGGCCGACACGGCTCGGCGGAGCAGCACCATGAGCGACTACCGGCATATCGAGGTCAAGCCACTGTCCGGCACGATCGGCGCCGAGGTGTCCGGGGTGGATATCTCGCAATCGCTTGGTGATGCCGTGGTTGACGAGATCCGCCGGGCCTATCTAGAGCATTTGGTGATCTTCCTGCGCGATCAGACTCTGCAGCCCGAGACCCAACTCGCCTTCGCCAAACGGTTTGGCGAGCCGATGATCTATCCTTTCGTCAAGGGCCTGGAAGCCTTCCCGGAGGTCACCCCGGTGATCAAGCAAAGGGATGAGAAAATCAATTTCGGCGGCCTTTGGCATTCCGACACCACCTACGAGAAAATCCCGCCAATGGGCACGATGCTTTACGCTCGCGAGATTCCGCCGGTTGGCGGCGATACTGAATTCGCCAGCATGTACGCGGCCTATGAGACCTTGTCCGATGGCATGAAGCGGATGCTCGATGGGCTGATCGGCGTCAACATCTCCGGCAAGGGGCGGGTCCAGAACACCCGCGCCGCCATGCGCAAGACCGCCGCCACCAACAAGACCGAGGATTCCTTTCTCGCTGAGCATCCGGTGGTCCGCACCCATCCCGAAACCGGCCGCAAATCGCTCTATATCAACGGCGCCCACACCAGCAATTTCAAAGGCATGACGGTGGAAGAGAGCACGCCGATCCTGGAGTATCTCTATCGTCATCAGATTCGCCCGGAATTCACCTGCCGGTTCAAGTGGGAGGTCGGCTCGTTGGCGTTCTGGGATAACCGTTGCGCCCAGCACAATCCGCTGAACGACTATCATGGCTATCGCCGTGAGATGCATCGGGTGACCCTGCGTGGCGACAAGCCGGTCTGACCGGTGAAACGGGAGCCGAGATGAGCAAGGCCTTCACCAAGGAAGACGATGACGCGCCTGAGCTCGAGGAACCGGATGAGCCGAGCCCGCTGCCGGCGGGCGTGAAGAATTACATCACGCCGCAAGGCTTCGCGGCATTGCGCGACGAGCTTAAGCAGTTGCGCCGGGTGGAGCGTCCAAAGGTAGTCGAAGTGGTCTCCTGGGCGGCCGGCAACGGCGATCGTTCCGAAAACGGTGATTATCTTTACGGCAAAAAACGCCTACGCGAGATCGATCGGCGGATGCGGTTTATTTTGAAACGCCTGGAGGTGGCCGAAGTCGTCGACCCGGCCCATCAGAAGAACCGCGACCAAGTGTTTTTCGGCGCCAGCGTGACCTATGTCGAGGCGGATGACACCGAGCATACGATCCGCATCGTCGGGATCGATGAGGCGGCGTTGGAACGCGGTGAGGTGAGTTGGATTTCACCGATTGCCCGCGCCCTGATGAAGGCCCAGGAAGGCGACGTGGTTGAACTGCGCAGCCCCGGCGGAACCAGGGCGATCGAGGTGATCAGTATTACCTACAGCGACGTTTGAATGCGATGATCGCGCCATAGGATTAACGGCTCGTCATCCGCGTCGCCGCCAACCGATATTGGCGCGTCATTTTTTAATGAAAGCGGCATTATATTGAGCTAGAATAACGGCATACCTATCGTTCGCTGGTGGAGAATATATATCATGGGCGGTCGCATGCGCGAAGACTACCGCAGCATCACCGGGCCGGA
>JAQBUJ010000508.1 GCA_027623845.1 Pseudomonadota bacterium | reverse complement strand
CAAAAGGATCTCGAGGGATTCAGACTGCTCAATTCATGTCACGCGAAAATTCACCCGATTGCCCTGGCCCCACCGCGCGCGCGCATTGACAGTGGGAGATGTAGATCTTATGTCTCACAGCCGCTGTGAATCCGCCCTTTGACGGGGCAACGGCCTTCGAGATGTCCCACCCGTCACGAACGAGGAGCCCCCATGTTCGGCGCCATCGCCAAGGCATTGTTCGGTTCCGAGAACGACCGCGTTCTGAAGATCATGCAGAATCGGGTCGAAGCGATCACCGCGCTCGAACCTCAACTCGCGAACCTCAGCGATGAGGAACTAGCCGGCCGCACGCGCTGGCTGAAGGAACGCCTAACCGGCGGCGAGACGCTCAACGATCTGCTTGAGGAGGCTTTCGCGACGGTTCGTGAAGCCGCCAAGCGCACTCTCGGTCAACGCCATTTCGACGTACAGCTGCTCGGCGGCATCGTTCTGCACGAGGGCAAGATCGCCGAGATGAAAACCGGTGAGGGCAAGACCCTGGTGGCGACCTTGCCGGTTTACCTCAACGCCCTGATCGGCAAGGGCGTTCATGTGGTCACGGTGAATGACTATCTGGCCCAGCGCGACGCCGCCTGGATGGGCGCCATCTATAGTTTCCTCGGCCTGTCGGTCGGCGTGATCGTGCATGGCCTGACCGACGAAGAGCGTCAGGCCGCCTATGGCGCCGATGTGACTTATGGCACCAACAACGAATTCGGTTTCGATTACCTGCGCGACAACATGAAATTCCGCCTGGAGGATATGTCTCAGCGGGAGTTCGAATTCGCCATCGTCGACGAGGTTGATTCAATCCTGATCGACGAGGCGCGCACGCCGTTGATCATCTCCGGGCCGGCCGAGGACAGCTCGGAACTATACAGGCAGATCGATGTGCTGATGCCGCTTCTCGTGGAAGAAGATTACGAGAAGGACGAAAAACAGCGCACCGTGACCTTGACCGAGGCGGGCACCGAACATATCGAGGTGCTGCTCCAGGAACACGGGATCGTCACTGATGGCGGGATGTACGACATCCAGAACATCGCCGCGGTACATCACGTGAACCAGGCCTTGCGCGCCCATAAATTGTTCGCCCGTGATGTCGACTACATCGTGCGCGACGACATGGTGGTGATCATCGACGAGTTCACCGGTCGCGCCATGGAGGGCCGGCGCTATTCCGAAGGCCTGCATCAGGCGATGGAAGCCCGCGAAGGGGTGACCATTCAAAACGAGAACCAGACGCTCGCCTCGATCACCTTCCAAAACTATTTCCGGCTCTATCCCAAGCTTGCCGGCATGACCGGCACCGCGATGACCGAAGCCTCGGAATTCGCCGAAATCTACAATCTCGAAGTGGTCGAGATGCCGACCAATGTCGATGTCAATCGCGAGGACCACGACGACGAGGTCTACCGGACCGAGCGGGAAAAGTGGGAAGCCATCATCGATTTGATCCGCGATTCCCGCGAACGCGGCCAGCCGGCGCTCGTCGGCACGGTCTCGATCGAGAAATCCGAAACCCTCGCGGCGCTGCTGAAACAGCAGGAAATCCCGCATCAGGTGCTCAACGCCCGCTTTCATGAACAAGAGGCCCATATCATCGCCCAAGCTGGCGAGCCGGGGGCGGTGACCATCGCCACCAACATGGCCGGCCGCGGCACCGATATTCAGCTCGGTGGCAATCTTGATATGCGGATACAGAACGAGGTGGTGGGCGACGATCCGGCCAAAGTGGCCGCCATCACCGCCGACATCGAGGCAAAAAAAGCCGATGTCCTGGCCGCCGGCGGCCTGTATGTGATTGGTACCGAACGACACGAAAGTCGGCGCATCGACAACCAGTTGCGAGGCCGCGCCGGTCGTCAGGGCGATCCCGGTTCCTCCAAGTTCTTCCTGTCTCTCGACGACGATCTGATGCGCATCTTCGGCTCCGAACGGATGGACGGGATGCTCCAAAAACTCGGCCTGGAAGAGGGCGAGGCGATCATCCATCCGTGGATCAACAAGGCCCTGGAAAAAGCCCAGGAAAAGGTTGAGGCGCGGAACTTCGAGATCCGCAAACAGCTGCTTAAATACGACGACGTGATGAACGACCAGCGCAAAGTCATCTATGACCAGCGCAAGGACATCATGCGCTCGGACGATGTCAGCGCCACCATCACCGACATGCGCCATCAGGTAGTCGAGGACCTGGTCGCCCGCACCATCCCCGCCGGCACCTATGCCGAGCAATGGGATATCGATACCCTGAAGACGGAGACCCAAAACGTCCTTGGCCTGGATGTGCCGGTTGACGAATGGGCGCGCGAGGAAGGCATCGCCGATCAGGAAATCCTTGAACGATTGACCAAGGGCTCCAACCGGCGCATGGCGGAGAAGGTCGCGAATTACGGACGCGACCTGATGCGCATGGCCGAGAAAAGCCTGCTGTTACAGATCGTTGACCAGCATTGGAAAGAGCATCTTCTGGCCTTGGATCACCTGCGCCAGGGGATCAATCTGCGAGCCTATGCCCAACGCGATCCGTTGAACGAATACAAGCGCGAGGCCTTCAACCTATTCGAGGCGATGCTTGGAACCCTGCGGCAGACGGTCACCGGGGTGCTGGCGCAGCTTGAGGTGCAGACCCAGGCCACGCCGGAAGAACTCGAAGCCCGCTTGGCGGCGGATCGGCTGAACCAGGGAATGTACGAGGGACGGACCGACCCGGCCCTGGCGATGAGCGACGAGGAACGCGACATGCTGGCCGCCAGCGGCGGTGAAGACCAAGGCCAACGTCCCCTGCTCAGCAACCGTGCGGCGGCGGTCGTCGACCCGGACGATCCAGCCACTTGGGGCAAGGTCGCCCGCAATTCAGCCTGCCCCTGTGGTTCCGGCAAAAAATTCAAACATTGTCACGGTCGCCTGGGTTAAAGCGGATCCGGGGCGTCGGTCACATCTCTTTGAATTTCAGGACCATGGCCGAGGGCCGGCGGGCCGTGGTCACCAAGCCGACGAGCAACACCGAGACCTCTTCACATGCTTCAGCGAAACATGCTTCGACGAAGGGGAGCTGGATCGCCATCCACCCGTCGCCCCGCGACAGCTCCGGCTGGCGTTTTCGCGCCGCGATCGCGCCGGCGCGGGCGACGCCGGCAAGGATCCGTTCGGAGTCATCGAACCGCAGTTCCTCGCCGGTCCGATCAAAACCCAGCAGATCCTGCGCCTCACAGCCGGCAAACTCGATCCGAAACCTCGCCCCATCCCGGAAGCACATGAGAATATGGGGCATTTCGCGGATCAGGTCCGAGAGATATAGGCCATCGGATCGCGGCGCCGGCGCAGCGCCGCATTGACGACGCCAATAATCGCGCAAACCGTCCAAGACCTTATCGCCGGTAACGCC
>JAQBUJ010000507.1 GCA_027623845.1 Pseudomonadota bacterium | reverse complement strand
CAGCATCAATGTTGAGATGTTCATATTTACCGTTCCATCGTCTTTAAGGCCGACGAACCAGCGCGATGCGGATCTCGAGGCCATGCTCAACTCGACGTTTGGCCTTCCATGCCCGCGCCCTGTGTCGTCGAGGCGCCGGGGACTTTCATTTCAAAGATTTCGGTGACCGAGGTGTAGTCGAAATAGCCCAATCGCGCGATCGGTCGGATGCGCGCGATGTCGAGCTTGCCCTCCGGGGTGACCACCTCGTCGGCCACGTGAATTCGGACCACTTCGCCATAGACCACATCGACGGTGCCATGGTTCGAGTGCCCCTTCAGGCGATGCGTCGACATATAGCGGCATTCGAAATGGCACGGGCTTTCCGACACTCTCGGCCCCGGAGCGTCGATACAGGCGGCCTTGGTAACCCCAGCGCGGGCGAACTCGTCCTCGTCGGAGGGAAGCTCCATCGCCGAGATATTCACCGCCTCGCGCAGGGCATAGGTTGCCATGTTCCAGACGAACCAGCCGGTTTCCTCGGCGTTGATCACCGTGTCCTTGCGCCGTCCGTCGCCGTATTGATTGGCGGCGAACATCACCAGCGGTGGATCGAAGGATAGGTTCTGCCACTGACTATAGGGCGCGAGATTGGCAATGCCGTCGCGCGAGATCGTTGAAAGCCAACCGACCGGCCGCGGTACCGTGCAGCTTTTGAACGGCGAGAACGGAAGCGGGCAGGGTTCTTGACCGGGGGCGTAATGCATCGTTGGGCTCCTGGATTTATCCGTGGACCAAGCCCCCTGGCGACCGCGCGAATTGGAGGCAAGAATATTTGCACTGATTTTACGTGAACCGGGTCGGGCGGTCACGCTGAGTCAGATGAACTTGCCGTCTCGAATGACGCCCGCGCCGGTCGCAGTTGACTTCCCCCTGGCATTTTATGTCCATGTCGCTTCCAATAGTGCTACTGAGCGACGATCAAGGGGGCGCAGATGGCGACGGACGCAGATACCTATGATTTTATTGTCACCGGCGCTGGTTCCGCCGGATGTGCCGTGGCCGGACGGCTAAGTGAGTCGGGCAAATACCGCGTGCTGCTGCTGGAAGCCGGGCCGCGCGATACCAACCCCTGGATCCATATCCCGCTCGGCTACACGAAAAACTACACCAACCCGAACGTGAATTGGATGTTCGAATCCGAGCCTGAACCCAACCTCAACAACCGCACGCTCTACCAGCCCCGCGGCAAGGTTCTCGGCGGCACCTCGTCGATCAACGGAACTGTTTATATGCGGGGCACCGCCGCCGACTATAACGACTGGCGCCAACGTGGCTGCGAGGGCTGGGACTGGGACAATGTCCTGCCCTATTTCAAGAAGGCGCAGAACCAGGAACGCGGCGACAGCGAATTGCACGGCACCGGCGGTCCGTTGCATGTCAACGATATCCCCCATGAATGGCCGCTGGCGAAAGCCTGCATCGACGCTGCCATGCAGACCGGCATTCCTTACAATCCCGATTTCAACGGCCCGCAACAGGAAGGCGCCGGGTTTTACCAGTTCACCGTCAATAACCGCCGCCGCTGGAGTTCGGCTCGCGCCTATCTGGGCCCAGCGAAATCGCGCGCCAACCTGACCATCTCTACCGAATCGCACGCCCAGCGGCTGATCTTCGAGGGTAGCCGCGCTGTCGGCGTCGAATACCGCACCTCGCAAGGTCTGCGCACGGCGCGAGCGGCAAAGGAGATTGTCGTCTCCGGCGGCGCGTTCGGTTCACCGCAATTGCTGCAACTCTCCGGTCTTGGTCCGGCGCAATTACTGCAGGATCTCAACATCGATGTCGTGCGCGACATCGCCGGCGTCGGGGAAAATCTCCAGGATCACTTCAATAGTTATCTGTCCTATCGGGTCAATCAGCCAATCACCCTGAACGATATCGGCAACAGCCCCGTCCGCCAGGTCCTGGCCGGCATCCGCTATGCCTTCAACCGTAGCGGGCCGCTAACCGGCACCGGTATCTATGCCGGCGCCTTCGTGCGCTCCGATCCGCGGCTGGAAAACCCGGATCTGCAAATCAACATGTCGATGTGGAGCACGGAAGAACGCACCCGCGACGGCATCGTGCCGCATCCTTTCCCCGCCTTCACCCTCAGCCCCGTACATCTACGCCCGGAAGGCCGTGGTTTCGTGCGGATTAAGACCTCAAGCGCCAGCGACCACCCCGCCATCCGCTTTGATCAGTTGCGCACTGACTATGACAAATCAGCCATCCTGTATGGCCTGCATCTCTGTCGTCAGATCGCCGCGCAGCCGGCGCTTAAACCCTATGTGGTGGAGGAAGTCCTGCCCGGTCTGCAAGTGCAATCGGATGAGGATTGGATCGAAGACACCCGCCAGCGCGGCGTGGCGAATTTCCACCCCGTCGGGACCTGCCGCATGGGCCATGGGCCGGACGCGGTGGTGGACCCGCGCCTGCGGGTGCACGGCATCTCAGGATTGCGCGTCGCAGATGCCTCGATCATGCCCAGCATCATAGCTGGCAACACCAACGCGCCCTCGATCATGATCGGTGAGAAATGCGCCGCCATGGTGCTGGAAGATGCGCCGTAAAGGACGCGGCGCAAATCCGCTCTGACGAATTCACCTTGGGCAGCGTCTAAACCGGCCTCTCGCCGGCGAAGGTCGTGCGCCAAAGCAATCGGCGCTGTCCGTCATAGTCATTAAGCGCGTAATGCATAGTCATCCGGTTGTCCCAGATCGCGACAGCACCCTTGGTCCAGCGAAACCGGCAGGTCAGATCTGGCCGCGTCGCATGACGGTATAGCCAGGCCAGCAATCGCTGTGCCTCGTTGGTCTCCATTCCCTCGATGCCGACGGTATAAATAGGGTTCACGAACAACCCTTTGCGCCCACTGCGGGGATGAGTGCGGACGATGGGATGCAGTCGCTCCTTGTCGGCCTCGGGATCGCCTCGGGTCATGCTGATGGATTTACTGAGTTTGCTCTCGAATTTCGGTGGTGACTTGGCGCCATAGGGCGCGCCGATATGGATCGCCCGCCGGCCTTCGATCTGCGCCTTCAGATCATCGCTCAACCGTTCATAGGCGGTGGCCTGGTTCGCCCATAGGGTGTCACCACCAAAGGGTGGAATCTCGAGCCCATACAGCACCGATCCTCCGGGCGGCTGTTCGAGGAAACTGAAATCGGAGTGCCAATCGCCGCCAAAATTGGCGATATTGGCTTCGTCGGCCTCCTTGAGGACCGCGAGGATATCCGGATCCTCGGGCGAGGGGGTGATGTAGGGGACCCGAACCAGCGGCGCGAAAACCTCGGTCACCCGCTTTAGGGCCGTGGCTTCAATCTGGACCTGTCGCGGTTTTGTTCCGCTTCTTTGAGAGCAATAATTGCACCAAAGGAGATGACCTATGGGA
>JAQBUJ010000506.1 GCA_027623845.1 Pseudomonadota bacterium | reverse complement strand
ATAGCCGGGGAGCCTGTCGAGGAACGGGTTGGCCTCGGGCGAGGCGTCGGGGGCATAGCGCTGGATATAGCCCCAGATCACGCCGGTATCCTCGGCATGACAAACGCTGGCGAGGTTCAACAAAAGCCCAAAGCTGAGCGGCACCGCATCGTTGGGTACGTCACCGCCATGCATGTGCCAGGCCGGGTTTTCGATTTTCTTGTCGGCTTCCTCGTCGGCGCATTTGGTCCGAAAGGTCACATAGTCGTCGGTGTTCTTCGGAATAACGTCGAAATACAGGCGCTTGGCGCGCTTGGGTTGCTGAAACATGAACAGCGATAGGCTTTCCGGCGGGCCGTATTTCAGCCAGTCCTCGACCGCGATGCCATTGCCCTTGGACTTCGAGATTTTTTGACCGGTATCGTCCAGGAACAGCTCGTAGGTGAGGTTTTCCGGCGGCTGTGCGCCGATGATCCGGCAGATCTTGGATGACGCCTTGACGCTGTCGATCAGGTCCTTGCCGCACATTTCATAGTCGACCCCAAGCGCCTGCCAGCGCATCGCCCAATCGACTTTCCATTGCAGCTTGCAAGCGCCGCCGATGACCGGAACCTCGACTTTTGCGGCGGTGTCCGGGTCTTGGTAAACGATGGTGCCGGCATCGATGTTGCGTTCGATGATCGGCACCTGCAGCACGTTGCCGGTGCGCGGGCAGAGCGGCAGAAAGGGGCTGTAGGTCCGCCTGCGTTCGTCGCGCAGGGTCGGCAGCATGACCGCCATGATCTCGTCATAGCGCTCCAGCACCCGGAGCAACGCCGCGTCGAAACGGCCGCTGGTATAACACTCGGTCGAGCTGAGGAATTCGTATTCAAAGCCGAAGGAATCCAGAAACCCCTGCAGCATGGCGTTATTGTGGTGGCCAAAGCTTTCATGCGTGCCGAACGGATCCGGCACCTTTGTCAGCGGCTTGTTGAGATAGCCGGCGATGGCCTCGCCATTGGGAATATTGTCCGGGACCTTGCGCAGCCCGTCCATATCGTCGGAAAAGGCGATCAGCTTGCTGGGAATGTCCGACAGCCGCGCCAAGGCGTTGCGGACCATGGTGGTGCGAAACACCTCGCCGAACGTGCCGATATGCGGCAGGCCGGACGGCCCGTATCCGGTCTCCAGAACGACATAGCCTCTTTCCGGCGTCTTGCCATTCAGCCGTTTCAGAATTTTTCGCGCTTCCTCGAACGGCCAGGCGCGGGCATTGCTGAGAAGGTCGTCGGAGATTTCGGCTGGCGTCGGCATGATCAGGTCCCTGAAATGAGCCGGCGCAAGCTAGGCGCGGCGGCGGCCAATGGCAAGGAATTTGGGCTTTTACGGCGTGGAAACCCGTTGCCCTTACCCGGCCTTCACACCGGTGATCCGCTTCAGCACCCCGGGCACGAATTCGTTGACCACAACATCGTGAAAGCCGGCCTGGGTAAAATAGTCGGTGCATTCAGCGACGGAATGGGCGAGGCCGGTGCTGTTGTGCAGGGTCTGCGCCAATCCCCAGATCGCCGGGTCCGATGGACCGCTGCGATCATCATCCAAGGTTTCGCCGATCAGATGCATCTCGCCGCCCGGCAGCAAGGCATCGTGGGCGCGCCGGACCACCGCCGCGATCGCCTCTCGGCCATACATCGGTAAATTGCTCGCCATGATCACCACGTCGACGTCGGTTGGAAAGGGATCGGTGTTGAAGTCGGCGCCGATCGCCTCGATCCGGCTGCTCAATCCTTGCTCAGCGATAAACTCCCGCGCCACCACAGCCACCGGCGGCAGATCGAAAACCACGGCCGAGAGATGGTCATGCGCCTTGCAGGCCTCGATGCAATAAGCGCCGGAGCCACCGCCGAGATCGAGAATCCGGGCGCGCTTCGACAAATCCACCTGGCGCAGGAACAATCGGCCCGCGCCGCGACCGATACTGTAGGTCGCCGTGTGGTAGCGCCTCGCCTCCTCGACGGTAATGCCCTTGACCGTATCGTTGTCGAGCTGGGCGGGTTCAGGGTTTCGCAAATGATCGGCGAGATGTCCCCAATCCTGCCAATCCGGATGGGTGAAGAACATCCAGGCGCCGGCATACCCGTCCTTACCGTCAACCAGAAAGCGTTCCACATCGGCGGCATTGCGCAATGTCTCGCCGTCACGCTCGATCAGACCGAGGCCGAGGCAGGCGACGATGATCCGCTCAGCGTTCAGCGCTGAGATATCGAGCGCCGCCGTCAGGGCGGTTTCGGTATCGGCGCCTTCTGCGATCTTCGAGAATACGCCCAACTCCACCGCCGCCAATAGCGCCCCGGACTCCCGATAGGCGCGGGCCAGGCGCTGTAGGCGCACGGTGGTTGGGCGCGGTTGCTTGCGGGCCGTCTCAGACACCGGCTTAGCGGCCCTTCCAGTTCGGCTTGCGTTTCTCGGAGAAGGCCAATGGCCCTTCGATCAAGTCCTCACTGTTGCGCAATGTCGCCACGCTGTCGTAGTGCATCAGCATCGCGTCTCGGACATCGGCGTATTCCAGACCACGGCGCACCACATCCAGGCTGGTGCGGATCGATACCGGCGAGCATTCGATGATCTGTGCGGCGAACGCCTTGGCGGCGCTCAAGGCCTCACCCTCCGGCACCAATTGGGTAACGAAGCCAAGCTCATAACCCTCGGCGGCCGGAACGTGTCGGGCGGTCAGAATCATCCCCATGGCCCGCTTGACCGGGATGGCTCGGGGCAGCCGGTGCAGGCCGCCGGCCAGCGCGGCCAGGCCGACCTTCGGCTCTGGCAAGGCGAAGCGGGCGTTCTCGGCGGCGATAATCACATCACAGGCCAACGCCAATTCGAAACCGCCGCCCATGGCGACGCCATTAACCGCAGCGATCATCGGCTTGGTGCGGTCAAAGCGCTCGGTGATCCCGCCAAAGCCGCTCTTCGGTTTGTCACGCGAACCACCCTCGGCCTGCCAGCGCAGATCGTTGCCGGCGCTGAAGGCGCGGTCGCCGGCGCCGGTCAGAATACCGACCCAAAGCTCCGGATCGCTTTCAAACTCGTTGAAGATCGCGTCGAGTTCGAAATGCGCCGGCGAATGCAGGGCGTTCATCCGCTCCGGGCGGTTGAGGGTGACGGTCAGCACGTGGCCATCGCGTTCGGCGGTGTAAAATTCCGACATTTCTTGATCCTTTTGGCGTTGATTGCTTGGCTTGATGAGGTTTAGGCGGCTTGCGACACTTGGCGCGGTCGATAGATCGATGTGTGGTCGATATGGACCAATCCGGCGCCGTCGCTGCGGGTGACGAGGACATCGATATCAACGAAGAGATGCCCCTTATGCTCGTATTGGCGCGAAACCCGGGCGCGGGCGGCCAGGGTGTCGCCATAGCGCGGCGTCGCCAGATTGCGCACCTTGCTGCCGACATGCATCCACGGGC
>JAQBUJ010000505.1 GCA_027623845.1 Pseudomonadota bacterium | reverse complement strand
AAGGCCAACAATCACCTGCTCGGAGAGCGCCGCCAGCGAATTTCCACCAACTACGCGACACCACCCCGACAAACCCTTGCATGGCGAGTTGAAACTGCCGGGAATGGCCGACGATTTCTATAAACGTCAGGTCGACCAGCACTTGGATATCGGCTTTCGGGCGATGGAATTGCTGCGGACCTTCCCGCCGGAAAAACTCCACTCCCGCAAACTGCGCAGCTTTAACGAAGTGCCGATACGCTGATCGGCGTTAATATGTGTCGAACATCCGCTGCACCTCTTCGGGGTCGTCGGTGCGGGTCAGCGCCAACATGGTCAGCACCCGCGCCTTTTGCGGGTTGAGGTTGTCGCCGGCGATGATGCCGTCGCGGCGCATTGAGGTGCGGCGGAGCACCCGGCCACTGCCGGCGCGGGTGCTGTAGACGATCAGGATGCCCTGCTTAAGCGCCGCCGCCACCGCGTCGACCTGCGGCGGGGTCGGCAGGCCGGGGGCCAAGGTGGCGATCACCAGGGCCTTGGCGCCGGCGGCGATGAAGGCCTCGATCGCGGTGCCGTCGGCGCCGGCGTAACTGGGGACGATATCGACCCGGGGCAACGCCTCGATGTCGCTGACGTCGAACTCGGTCTCGGTGGTGTGCGGGCGCACCGGCTTACGATAAATCGCGGTGCGGCCATCGGGATCGGCATAACCGAGCATGCCGAGATCCGGCGTGCGGAAGGTCTCCAGCCTTAGGGTCGAGGTCTTGGTAACCTCGCGCGCCGCCTGGATTTCCTCGTTCAACAGCGCCACCACCCCAAGACCGCGCGCTTCGGTGGAGCCGGCGGTTCGCACCGCAGCCAGCAGATTGCTGCCGGCATCGGTGGCAAAGCCGGAAGAGGGGCGCTGGGCGCCGATGATCACGATGGGCAGCGTGGTCTTGGCCGTCAGATTGAGGAAATAAGCGGTCTCCTCCAGGGTTGCGGTGCCATGGGTGACGACAATGCCGTCAATATCGTCGCGGGTCTGCTCGATTTCGCGGATCTTGGCGGTGAGCGCCAGCCAGTCGTTCGGGACGATGCCGGAACTGGAGACTTGGCGTATATCGAAGGGGACGATCTCGGCAGCGTCAGCCACCTCTGGAAACCGCTCGAGGATCTCGGTCACCGACATCCGGGTGCCGAACTCCATGTACTCCCACACGTCCAGGCTGTCGCGACCGGTATAGGAGATGGTGCCGCCGGTACCAAGAAAGGCGATGCGGGGTTTGCGGTCTGACATGGTGAGCTCCGTGAGGCTGGTGCGCGGTGGTCTGGGCGGGGCGAGTCTGGGCCCGGTGAGTCTGGGCCCGGTGAGTCGGACGCGGCGCGTCTGGTCGATGAGCGGCGCTTTTGGAGCAAAACCCACCCTCGCTGATCCGACAAGCCCGGGATGTGAAAAAGAACGCATTGCCGACGGCGAAAATCGACGGGGTGATCGGACACCGCCGGTCAAGCTGTTAATCTGCCCGGATGAATCGCTTCATCGCCTTTGCCGATCGCCTCTCAATGGGGGTTGGAATGACCGCCGCGACCCTGGTCGCGCCGCTCGGGATCATCATGACCTATGAGGTGTTGGCGCGGTTCATGCTCAACCTGCCGACCTTCTGGGCCTATGAGTTGAGCTATATGATCACCGGCGCGCATTTCGCGCTTGGCATTGCCATGGTGACCCGGCGCGGCGAACATATCCGGATCGATTTCCTTTATGCCCGAATGTCGGACCGCACCAAGGCGATATTGGATTTCGTCGTATTGCTTTGCTGCATGCTGCCGATGATGACCTGGGTCGCGTCGGAGTTGGTCGATTATGCCTGGACCGCCTGGTGGCGGGGGGACCGCTCGGGCGAGTCCGGATGGAACCCGGTGGTCTGGCCGGTCCGCGTGGTGATCGCGTTTGGCTTTGTGGTCTTCGCGATCCAGTTGCTCGCCGAGACACTGAAGACCGGCGCCGTGGTGTTCTTGGCGCGGCCGCCGGAAGGGGACCGCTAACCCCGTGGATATTGTCACCTGGATGTTTCCGGTTCTGCTCGCTCTGATCTTTCTCGGGGTGCCGATCGCTTTTGCGCTGATTTCCACCGCCTTCGTCTTTGGCTTGATGCGCTTTGGCGAGAACGCGGTGTTGGTGTTCATGCACAAAGTGGATGACATCACCGGCGCCTCGATCCTGGCGGCGGTGCCGTTGTTCGTGTTCATGGGGGCGATGCTGGAGAAGTCCGGGACGGCGGAAAAGCTGTTCGAGGCGATCCACCTGTGGACCCAGCGATTTCCCGGCGGTCTGGCGCTCGGCACCATCTTCATGTGCGTCATCTTCGCCGCCTGTAGCGGCGTGATCGGCGCCACCGAAACCGTGGTTGGCCTGTTGGCCACCCCGGTGATGCTGCGGCACGGTTATGACAAGGCGCTGATCTCCGGGACGATCACCGCCGGCGGCTCGCTCGGCGCGATTATTCCGCCCTCGGTGGTGGTGATCATTTTGGCGTCGGTCGCGGAGATGTCGCTCGGCGATCTGTTCATCGGCATGTTTATCCCCGGCCTGCTGATGGCCGGTTTGTACATGGTCTATATCGTGATCCGCTGCACCTTGGACCCGGAAGCCGGGCCGAAAGTGCCGCATCCGGACGACGCCATGTCGATTTTAGACAAGCTCAAGCTCACCGGGACGGCGCTGTTCCCGCCCTTGCTGCTGATTGTCGCGGTGCTCGGCAGCATCATGGCCGGGGTTGCGGTGCCGACCGAGGCGGCGGCCGTCGGCGCGGTCGGCACCACGGTGATGACGGTCTGTTATCGGACCTTCACTTGGGCGGTGATGCTGGAGGCGATGGTCAAAACCCTGTCGGTAACGGCGATGATCCTGACCATCGTCGTTGGCGGCACCATGTTCGCCAGTGTGTTCCTGTCCTCCGGCGGCTTCGATGCGGTGCGCGCGGTGCTGGCGTTTTGGGAGCTTGGACCCTGGGGCACGCTGATCCTGGTCCTCGCTCTGGTTTTCCTCGCCGGGTTCGTGCTCGATGGGTTGTCGATCATCCTGATCGTCGTGCCGATCGGATTTCCGCTGATCGAGAGTTTCGGGTTCGATCCGGTCTGGTTCGCGGTGCTGTTCCTGGTGGTCAAGCAGACCAGCTATCTGACCCCGCCGATGGCCGGGGCGATCTTCTATTTTCGCGCCATCGCCCCGCCGGAGATCACCCTGGCCCATATGTATCGCGGCGTGGTGCCGTTCATCCTGCTTGATCTGGTTGTGCTGGCGCTGGTCATGATCTTTCCCGAGCTGGCGCTTTGGTTGCCGGAAAAATTGTTGGGGTGAGCCGGGCCATTGGCATCCCCATGGTTACCTGAAATGATGGGCGCCTTCGATTGCCTTGCGGTTCGCTGGGCCAATCCCCCTACGATATAAAAAAAGGCGCAAAATAAG
>JAQBUJ010000504.1 GCA_027623845.1 Pseudomonadota bacterium | reverse complement strand
GCCAAGGCGCCCGGAATAGTGGAAGCGGCGACCGTCCCGACAACACGCCTCGCCTCTTTTATAACCGTGTAGGCATCGTTCAGCGGTTGGACGGCCCGCACCTCACGCCCGTAAATTTTCATAAATGCAAGGCGATCACTGTCCCCTGGGTCGGCGTATTTCAAGCGGGCGACGGGATCGTTAAGGATAACATCCACGACCGCCTCAAGCCGGCGCCCCACGACATCACAAGCCGCTTCAGACTGATGGTATCGGGCAATAGCGTCTAAGGCGGGATCGTGGCTGCGGGCGATCGCGTCGCGGCCAGTGACGATCACGGCGCCACCAACCACCGCCGCCGCCATGCCGGCCCTTATGGCCGAGCGGCGGGCGATCAGCGGCGATCGCCTACACCTTGATCGAAATCGCCAAGCTGAATGGCGGCGATCCGCAAGCCTAGTTGACCGATGTGCTTGACCGTATCGCCGATCACAAGATCACCCGGTTGAACGAACTGATGCCCTGGAGTTACGCTCAGGAATGAGCGTAACAGCGACCGGTTCTGACCGGTAGAGCTCCCAGGTCGGACGCACACGGGAGGACCTCACTCCGCGGTGAACATTGGGCCAAAACGGTTCCACAAAAATCGTATGGTTTCGTGGCGGATATCAATGCCTCGCTCGAAAAGAAGGTCCTTGACCTGCCGGAGGGAGAGCGGATATCGGACGTACATCATCACCGCCAGGCGGATAATCTCGGCGGAACTGTTAAAATATAGAAAGGGATCTTGCATCCGCCGATGCTACGGGAAGCTATTTCCTGGCTCAAGCTGATTTGCTCTGACACCGCCCTTCGCTTACCCAAAAATAGTGATCCGTCATCACGTCTCGAATAGCGCACGGCGTTAACCGCCTTCACACCGTATTGCTCGACCGGAGCATTGAACTGGCCGCTTGAAAAGGTTAGCTGTCGGTAAAGAGACGGTCGCCTCAGGTCGTCTCCGACAACTTCCATACATGGTCTATGAAGCCTGACCTCACAGCCGACGAAACGCTGACGCCGCGGCGGCGCTACCTGATCCTGGCCGCGCTGGTGTTAGCCACCACTCTGTATGCAACCACGATCCTAGTGGTGAGCGTCATCCTGCCGGACATGCAAGGCTCGCTTTCGGCGGCCCCAGACCAGATCGCCTGGGTGATGACCTTCAACATCGTCGCCACGGCCGTGGCGACGCCGATGACCGGCTGGCTCAACGCCACCTTCGGTCGCCGCAATGTAATGCTCGTCAGCATGACGGGCTTCACCCTCGCGACCATGATGTGCGGTCTGGTCTACTCGCTCGGTCCGCTGGTGCTGTTCCGGGTCATTCAGGGATTGGCGGGCGCGCCCCTGGTGCCGCTGGCACAGGCGGTGATTCTTGATGTGTTCCCGCTCCACGAGCGTTCCCGCGCCACCGCCATATTCGGCATCGGCGTAGTATTGGGTCCGGTTATCGGCCCTCCCCTCGGGGGATATGTAGCAGATCTTTATGACTGGCACGCCAGCTTCCTGGTCCTGGTGCCGATGGGGGTTCTCGCGGTGTTGGCGCTTTGGATCTACCTCCCAGACGGCGGGCGCGAGCGCTATGTGCGCCTGGACTGGACCGGTTTCCTGACGCTGGTGGTCGCTATGATCTGCATGCAATTGGCACTCGATCGCGGTGACCGGCTGGATTGGTTCGAGTCGATCGAGATCATTATCGAGGCGGTAGTCGCCGGCATCGCGTTTTACCTGTTCATCGCTCACAGTCTGACGACGACTGGGCGACCATTCCTTGACCTTAGACACCTGCTTGATCGAAATTACGCGACCGGCCTGCTCCTTGTGACCATCTACGGCATGATGAACTTCCTGCCGATGATCATCCTGCCACCGATGCTACAGGACTTGCTTGGCTTTCCCAACGCGATCATCGGTACACTTTTAGCGTGGCGTGGCGCCGGCGCGGTCGCCGCGTATTTCGTGTTTCTGATGGTGTTGTCGGTTGGCAGGCTCGATCCACGCTTGTGGATGTCCCTCGGCTTCGGAATTCAGGCCTATTCCGGCTGGCTGATGATGGGCTTTGATTTCAATACTGGAACCGAAATCGTGGCGCTCACCAGCTTCATGCAAGGGATCGCCGTGGCGCTGGTCTGGGCGCCTCTGGTCGAGGTGACTTTTGCAACCCTCAACCCACGCTTCCTCGCGGAGGCCTCTTCGACCTTCCACCTGCTGCGCAATCTTGGCAGTAGCGCCTTTATCTCGGTCTGTGTGTTGATCATCTCGCGCACCCGCAGCGGTCACTCCACGACGCTGGGCGAGTTCGTCTCGCCGCTGAACGAGGTCCTCAAATTCGGCGGGGCGCGGGTCCTCTGGGATGGCGGCTCGGCGGCGGCGTTAGCCAGGCTCGGCGGAGAGGTGGGGCGGCAGGCAGCGCTGATCGGCTACATCAACGCCTTCACGGCCTACACGATTTTGAACGGCGTGGCGATCGTATGCCTCCTGACGATCCGGTCGAGGCGACGCTAAGCGACGCTATGGGAATGTCCGGCGTCAGCGATGTGATGGTGAAGGCTTATGTCGATGACGTGGTCATCACGTCAGGTGCGGACGAGATCGCGCGCCATCGACGATCCTATGATGCCGGAAACTTCGTTTTTAATCCCCTGCATTACCTGGCCCTGTTGGAACAGAAAGTCGGGGCACTCGACCAGGCGGCGCCATTGCAGGGTTGGTCGCTGCCGACCGAGTTCGCGACGCTGCGCCGGTTGCTGGAAGCAAGGTTGAGCCAGAAGAACCGCTGCGCCGCCGGCAAGCGGGAATACGTGCAGGTCTTGCGCCTGATCGAGACCTTCCCCTTGGCCCTTGTTCATGGCGCCGTGCGCGATGCCTTGCGGCTCGGCGCGATCAGTTATGACGCGGTCAAGCATCTGGCGTTGTGCCGGATCGAGAATCGGCCGGCGAGACTTGACCTAGCCTGCTATCCACATCTGGCGATGACCACCGTGACGACGACATCGGCGTCCAGCTACATGAGCTTGTTGGCGCCAGGCCCAGCGGGAGAGGCGCCATGACCGCCGCCAACCAAGCGCCCGAGCAGCTTCTCCAGCATCACCTGAAGAAGCTGCGGTTGCCAACCGTGCTCCGGGAGTATGAGAAGCTGGCCCGGCAATGCGCGACCGAGAATGTCGATCATGTCCGTTATCTGGCGCGGTTGATCGAACTGGAACTGATCGACCGCGAGGCCCGCATGGTTGATCGGCGCATCAAGGCCGCCAGGTTCCCGGCCATCAAAAGCCTGGAGAGCTTCGACTTCGATGCGATCCCCACGCTCAACAAGAAACTGGTCCTCGACCTGGCCCGCTCTGAGTTCGTCGATCGCCGCGAGAACATCATCGCGCTGGGCCCCAGCGGTGTCGGCAAGACCCATGTCGCCATCGGC
>JAQBUJ010000503.1 GCA_027623845.1 Pseudomonadota bacterium | reverse complement strand
TTGGGCTGGTTCGGCTTTGAGCCGAGCCGATGAGCAACCGGATCATCAATTTCGCCAGCGACAATACCGCCGGCGCTGCGCCCGAGGTGATGGCGGCGCTTGGCGAGGCGGCCTCGGCCCCGGCCATGCCCTATGGCGATGACATTTTTACCCAGCGGCTGCGGGATCTGGCCAATCAGGTGTTCGAGCGTGAGGTGACGATTTTTCCGGTGGCCACCGGGACCGCCGCCAATGCGTTGTCTCTAGCGACCGTCTCGCCGCCCTATGGCGTGGTGTTCTGTCACGCGGCGGCGCATATCGAGGAGGATGAATGCGCGGCGCCGGAATTCTATATCGGCGGCGGCAAACTGGCGCTGCTGGAAGGCGAGGAGGCGAAATTCTCGGCTGAGAGCCTGCGCGCCAAGCTGGAGGTCACCTCGCCGGCCCCGCCGGTGCATCACGCGCAGCCCGCCGCCGTCAGCATCACCCAGGCGACCGAGGTTGGGGCGCTCTATTCTACTGATGAGATCGCCGCGATCAGCGCGGTCTGCGGTGACCATGGGCTGGCGCTGCATATGGACGGCGCGCGGTTGGCCAACGCCATCGCCGCCCAGGGCGTCACCCCAGCCGAGGCGACCTGGAAAGCCGGCGTCGACGTGCTCTCGCTCGGGGCCACCAAGAACGGCGCGCTATCGGCCGAGGCGGTGGTTTTCTTCGACCCGGACAAGGCCGCGGACTTTGAATTCCGCCGCAAGCGAGGCGGTCATCTGTTCTCGAAGATGCGGTTCCTGTCGGCGCAATTGCTGGCCTGTCTGGAGCAGGGTCGCTGGCTCGATTTTGCTGATAACGCCAATCGGATGGCGGCGGCGCTGGCCAAGGGTCTGCAACAGCTGGACGGCGTCCGGCTGTGGTTTCCGGTGCAAACCAACATGATGTTCCTGACCCTGCCGGAGCCGATGGCGGCGGCGTTACAGGCGGCGGGATGCCAGTTTTACACCTGGGACGCTGGCGAGGGCGTCCTCTCGGCCCGGCTGGTCACCAGTTTCGAGACCACGGCGGACGACGTCGCAACGTTTCTCGACATCGCCCGCCGGGCTTCGACATAGCCTAGCGCGCCTTACAGCTTGGCGCGCTATTCAGGGCGCCGCCCTAACAGCGCCGGCAGCGGATGGTTTCGAAGATCTCATCCCAGTCGCCATCCTCGGCGCAATAGTCAAGCAGCGCCCGCAGGGCCTTGTCGCGGCTATCAAGACCGTGTTTCTTGACCGCGTCGTCCAGCATTGCCAGCGCATCTTCCTGCACCTCGAAGGTATGTTGCACCTTCTCGCCCGCCATTGATCGTCTCCCGGTTGGTTTTGGGTAGTGGGGTTGGAATGTTCCGCCGCAGTGGCTGATCATAATGTCGGGGCGCAGTGTCCGGGGCGGCCCGGTCCGGGTCAAGCCCCGGAACCCATCAAGGGCGAAGTTCAGTTGGAGAGCCAGGAATGAGCAACGGTTTGCAGGAACAGTCGTTTAATCCCGAGGCCCAGGTGCCGCTGGAGGGGATTCGGGTGCTTGATCTCTCGCGTCTGGTTTCCGGCAACATGGTGACCCATGTCCTGGCCGATTACGGCGCCGAGGTGATCAAGGTCGAGCGGCCGGGCGTTGGCGATGATCTGCGCAATTGGACCGCCGACGGGATCAGCACCCATTGGAAGGTCTATTGCCGCAACAAGAAGAGCATCAGTCTGGATCTGCGCAAGGAGCAGGGCCGCGACATGCTGCTCACGCTGGCCGAGAGCGCCGATGTGCTGGTGGAAAATTTCAAACCCGGCACGATCGAGAAATGGGGCCTTGGCCCGGAGGCGCTGTGGGCCCGTAATCCGGCGATGACCATCGTGCGGATCTCCGGCTGGGGCCAGACCGGACCGTGGAGCCATAAACCCGGCTTTGGCAGTCTGGTCGAGGCGATGTCCGGCTTTGCCGCGATGAACGGCTTCGGCGACCGCCCGCCGGTGCTGCCGCCGCTGGCGCTGGCCGATATGATCGCCGGGCTCTATGGCGCGTTTTCGGTCATGGTGGCGGTGCGCGAGGTCGAGCAGAAGGGCGGCAAGGGCCAGATCATCGATTTGTCGCTGTTTGAGCCGATCCTCTCGGTGCTCGGGCCGATGTCGGCGATCCATTCGATCACCGGCGCGATCCCGCCGCGCACCGGCAGCCTGTCGACCACCACCGCGCCGCGCAATGTCTATGAGTGCAAAGACGGTAAGTTCGTCGCCCTGTCGGCCTCAATGCAGGCGATGTCCGAGCGGTTGATGCGGGCCATGGGGCGCCCGGAGTTGATCGATGACCCGCGCTTTCGCACCAACACCGACCGTCTGGCGCATAACGACATTCTCGACGGCATCGTCGCCGCGTTCATGGGCGCGAGGACCCAGGCCGAATGCCTGGAAATCTTCGACGCCGCCGATGTCACGGTCGGCGCCGTCGCCGACGTTGAACAGCTCGCGACCCACCCCTATGTGGTCGAGCGCGGTTCGCTGGTCAGCCTGCCCGACGCCGATACCCCGAGCGGCCGAATTCCCATGCATGCGGCGGTTCCCAGATTGTCCGGGACGCCGGCCCAGATGCGGACGCCGGCCCCGGATATCGGCCAACACAATGACGAAATTTATGGCGCCATCGGGATCAGCCCGGGCGATCTGGAAAAACTCAAGCAACAAGGAGTGGTTTGATGGTGGCCTCTAGCAATACCCCCCAGGACAGCAAAACCCTGCCGCTTTGGCGTTCGATGCTTTATGTGCCGGCGACCAGCGAGAAATTCGTCGAAAAAGCGCATGAGCGCGGCGCCGACGCCATCAAGATCGACTTGGAGGATGCAGGAAAAGCCCCGCGCCCGTACCCTGGTGCGCGACGTGGCCAAGCTGGTCTCGCGCAACGGCGCCGATGTGCTGGTGCGGATCAACCGGCCGGCGGCGATGGCGGTGAAGGATATCGAAGCCTCGGTCTGGCCCGAGGTCGGCGGGCTGGTGTTGCCCAAGGTCGACGCCGCCGAGCATGTCGAGTTCCTTTGCGAGATGATCGAGGAACTTGAAGTCGAACGCGGCATGACGCCGGGCCATACCAAGCTGATGATCCTGATCGAGACCCCGCGCGGCTACGCCAACGCCCGGGCGATCGCCAAAAGCTCGCCGCGCCTGGCGGCGATCTGTCTTGGCCAGGAGGATTTCTCCGCCGAGATGGGCATGGTTGAGCCCGAGGGCATGGCCCTGCTCAGCTATTACCAGGGCGTCCAGGTGGCGGCCCGCGAGGCCGGGGTGATGCCGATCGGCTATCCCGGCTCGATCGCCGAGTTCACCAATCTCGACCTGTTCCGCGAGAACGTGATGATGGCCCGGCGGCTCGGCTTTGACGGCGGCGCCTGCATCCATCCCAAACAGGTGCCGATCCTGAACGAGGCCTTCACCCCCGGTCCGGCGGAAAT
>JAQBUJ010000502.1 GCA_027623845.1 Pseudomonadota bacterium | reverse complement strand
GGACCATAATGTCCATCGGAACCCGGGATTGGGCACATGGGTTCTGATCAATGGAAGGTGGTATAAGCGTTCCGAGCGGCCAATCATGGCGAAGACGATGGCAATCGCGAACGTGCCCAACGCCAGAACCGCAATCATCACCCGCGTGTCGCTACCCTGCCCTGGCTCGCGGATCCCGGCCCAGAGATTACCAACCGCCTCGACGATGAAAATAATAGAGACCAGGGCCGCGAAAATGTCATCGGTGAACCGCGAGAAATAGCGCATCCAGTTGCTGGCATTGGTGATCGACAGCACCAGCAAAATCGCTCCGGCCCAGATCCCGACCCAGGCATAGGTGGTGATGAACGCGATCTCCAACACCGTGCAAGCCTGATAAAGCAGCGCCGTGAAAATCACGATCGGCCCGGTCCCACCCAGCAGGGTTATCGGCTGCGCGGAAAACAAAGCATAGGAGATGCCGCCAATCGCCGTGGCGACGATCATCTCGATCGTGCCTATTTCTCCATGGGTTAAAAACCCGGATAGCGCACCAAACGCGATGGCGTTAGCCAGGCAGGCAAAGAATAAATAGAACGTCGAACTGACGACCTTGCGGTGCATCGCATCGGTAAAATCGCTCATGTAATGGGGAATGCGGATCGCCACGTCGGATCGTAAACCGGAAAACATATTCACAATTCCTTCGCCAGCGGGCCCGGAACAGGACATTCGGTTAGTAGATCATAGGTGACAGGATGGACCTATCCCGCGTTACAGCAACACTTCGCCGCTTTTACCGGCGCGCCGGCCCGAATATCGGCTAACGACTGTTACCGCCCACGCCCTGGCAAGCCATCACAACCAGATCAGCCGCGGCCGGGCTGCAGACGATGGGGGTGTCGTGCATGATCGCCAGACGGGTCAGCGCAATCAGGTCGACATCGTTGGAATAGCTCGCATGGGGATCGGCGAAAAAGATCACTGCGTCGAGTTCACCTGTCGCCACCATCGCGCCAAGCTGTTGGTCGCCGCCCATGGTGCCACGCTGCAGGCGGTGGATCGCCAGGCTCGGATGAGCGTCCCGGAGCAGAGCGCCAGTACCGCCGGTACAGACCAGGCGTTGGCGCTCCAGCACCCGGACGTGACGACCGACCCAGGCCTCGAGTTGGGATTTACGCGCATTATGGGCGACCAGCGCGATCCGCCGCGGGGCGGTGGAGACCTGACCGGCCCGGGTGGTCATCGCCAGGATTGAGCGAACCTGGGCCGCCAATCCCGCGCCCTCGGCAGGAAATTCTCCGGACAATGCCGCCGTGCCAACCGTAAAGCCGACCGCGCCGGCCATCGCCGTTGCCCGCACCCGTTCCTCGCGATCGATGCTACCGGCAACCACCACCGGCTTGGCCGACGCCTCGCAGACCGCCTGCATCAGCGCCGGCACGTCGCCATCGAACCGATAGGCGAGCAGGTCGAGACCGTGTACGCCTTCCAGGGCGGTCAATGCCCGGGCGCTCTCGGCGATCTCCTCGATCGAGCCTTCCAGCACGCTGGGGTGGCCGGTAATGGTGCCGGGAAACGGGAAATAGCGGATTGGATTGGCGCCGATGATCTCCACCACCTCAGCCGCCCGAACACCGCCAAGCAAACAATCCACATCCAGGCGCACTGCGGCCTCAGCGGAAGCCAGCTCGCTATCAGAATCAAGGCTCACCACTTCCAGATAAGAACGCCCACCGGCGGCGCGGATCTCATCGGCCAATCCCCTCAGCTCACTCAATGGCAGGCCGACATCCTTAAAACCGATATGCCGCGCGCCACCGGCCAGCACTTCTCCAAGCCGCGCACGGGCATCGGGAATGGTGCTGTCATTGGCGGTCAGCATGAAGATGAAGTTGAAACTGATGACGGATACTCCGTTATCCCGGGCCACGCATCGGGTAAGGAAAGAAGCGGCGGCGGCGCAAAACCACCGACGACCGCCACGATCCCATCATCAATTTTATGGTATGTGGCCCGGCTCCGCCACCATCGCCTTGCCGGCGGGCGAAACGTCCCTCGTCCTTCGACGATCCCACCCGAAAAACGGTCCCGCTATAACTTGAGAAAATCCGACCGACGGCTAGTGACCACCGCCGTCACCGCCGCCGCCGCCGCCGTCACTCTCGTTTTCATCGCCGTCCGAGCCCCCACCATTGTCCGTGACCCCGGGGTCGGCGCTGGGTGGGGCGACGCCGATGGCGACCGATGTCGCGGCGACCGTGACCTGGGCGGTTTGGCCAGCGGGAATACTGGCCGTCTCACCGCCACCACGCGGGGTGATTACCACGACGCCCTCAAGCACTTGGACCGTGGTTGTGCCGTCCTGGCCGACCTCGACGATGAAATCGGTTCCGCGAACGCCAATCACCGCTGTCGGCGTGCCGATCCGAACGCCGTCTTTTTGGATTCGTCCGGTGATGAATCGCATCACCCCCCGGCTGATCTCAGCCTGCAGCGCTCCGGCGCCGGTCGACGGGTTGAACACGAACCGGTCGACGACAATTTCGGCCTCCGAACCAAGACGCAAATCGGTGTCGTCGGTAAACCGGACATGCAAGGCGCCGCCGCTGGGCGTGCGCAAGCCCTGGGCCATGGCGACAGCGTCATTGGCGTATAGGTCTCCCCAATTCGCAGCGCCATCATCACGGGCATAGGCCCACACTTTCACCAAATTCACGGCACCGACGGTTTGCGCCGAGGCCGACATCCCGCCGCCGAGACCCAAAACACCAAAGCTAAAAACGCCAAGCCCGAACAGGGCGACTGATAAAGCGGTCTTCAAACAACGCATGGAATTCTCCGGGTTAATGCCCATCAAACATAAGCGGCGCGCCTGCCTCCAGGCGTGTGAATTCCCACAAGCCGCCTTTTCCCTCTGGCGATTCGTCGATACCGCAAAAGAACTCGCGCGCCGAACCACCGTTCCTGCTCCTATAGCCTCGCGTCATTTCAATGGCTTCTCCTGGCGCTTTTCGCCGTCTTGCAATGACCAACCACCTTGCGTAGGTTCCGGCTCATCTCGCCCCGCCCGGAAGCTCGCACCAGCTCATGAAATCAGCCATCATCGTCTTCCCCGGCACCAACCGCGACCGTGACATGGCGATGGCCATCAAACGCGCCTCGGGCCAGGAACCACACGTCGTCTGGTACACTGAAACCGAGATCCCCAAGGTCGACCTGATCGTCGTTCCCGGCGGCTTTGCCTATGGCGACTATCTCAGGGCGGGCGCCATGGCGGCGCGCGCGCCGGCGATGCGGGCGGTGGTCGAACGCGCCAGTACCGGCGTGGCGGTTCTTGGTGTCTGCAATGGATTTCAGGTGCTGACCGAAATCGGGCTACTGCCGGGCGCCCTGATGCGCAATGCCGGCCTCAAATTCATCTGCCGCAATCTGGATATCCGCGTCGAGACCAGCGCGTCGTT
>JAQBUJ010000501.1 GCA_027623845.1 Pseudomonadota bacterium | reverse complement strand
ACAAGGCCAACAATCACCTGCTCGGAGAGCGCCGCCAGCGAATTTCCACCAACTACGCGACACCACCCGCCGAGAACCATGGCCGTTTTACGTCTCGTTCATGGGTTCGGTTTCCAATGATTTTCGGTTTTTCCGCTTTGGCGTCTTGAAAGGACCGAAGCGCGTCAATAGCCAACCGACCGCGATCCCCAAAGGAAGCACAAGGATAAGATTGAGGATCGGCGCCAAGACCAAGCTAATCGCCGCCGTCGAAGAAACCGACGATTTGACGGCTAGATAGGTGTCGATGTCCAAAATGAGCGCCGCCGCCACGGCCGGTAGGACCAGGATCGGATTCGCGGCTATTCGCACGATCAGAAGGCAGATCGCGTACGGAACCAGAGGTGCGGCCAATAGCAGGAGAGTCACGACCAATCCGTCTGCGGAGTCACTTTCGGATTCGGATGAACTCGAAAAACTCAGGTTGGAAAAAACGGCGAAAAGATGGAATGCCACTCCGGCCCATGCCAGCGCTATTGCGATTCTCCGTGTGTTCATCTTCCAAACCTCATCGCGGATCATCAAGTCTATGACGTGGTCGCCACGCTCAAATTATTGGAGGTCTTCCAAAGACGCTTTTGGCGCGTAGCGGACACCCATGCTAGCGCTGCTTCTGGTCTTGTCGTGGACACCAAATGTTAGATTTTGACCCGTAGGCTTCCTATTAATGCGCCCCCCTATTAATGAGCCTCTGCCCAGCTGGAGCCGGTGCCGGCATCGGCGACCAGGGGAACGGAGATCTCGACGGCCGGATGAGGGGCGTCCTCCATCACCTGGCGGACCAGGGCAGTGGTGGCTTCCAGCTCGGCGTCGGGTACCTCGAACAGCAATTCATCATGCACCGTCAGCAGCATCCGGGCATTGAGCTTGGCCTTGTCGAGAGCCTTGGGTACTTGCACCATGGCGCGTTTGATAACGTCGGCGGCGGTGCCCTGGATCGGCGCGTTGATTGCGGCGCGCTCGGAAAAGGCGCGGCGGGCGGGGTTGGAATCCTTCATGCCGGTCAGATGCACCTTGCGGCCGAACATGGTCTCCACATAGCCCTTCTCGCGAGCCTCGGTCTTGGTGACCTCCATATAGGCGCGGATGCCCGGAAAGCGTTCGAAATAAGCATCGATATAGGCCTTAGCCTCGCCCACTGGACAGCGCAATTGGCGGGCCAGGCCAAAGCTGGAAATGCCATAGATGATGCCGAAATTAATCGCCTTGGCATTACGCCGGACCATCGGGTCCATGCCTTCCAAGGGCACGTTGAACACCTCGGAGGCGGTCTGCGCGTGAATGTCGATGCCGTCGAGGAAAGCCTGTTTCAGGCTGTCGATCCCGGCGATATGGGCCACCAGACGCAGCTCGATCTGCGAGTAGTCGACCGAGAGCAGGGTGTTGCCCGGCTCGGCGATGAAGGC
The DNA here is from genome assembly GCA_027623845.1 of Pseudomonadota bacterium. Lineage (GTDB taxonomy): Bacteria > Pseudomonadota > Alphaproteobacteria > Thalassobaculales > Thalassobaculaceae > JADHLJ01. The sequence continues at coordinate 2,002 of JAQBUJ010000501.1, read as the reverse complement.
GGTGCGGATCTTGCGGCCTTCCTCGGTGCGAACCGGGATGTTCTGCAGGTTCGGGTCGTTCGAGCTTAACCGTCCGGTATTCGCCCCGGTCATTGAATAGGAGGTGTGAATCCGTCCGGTCGCCGGGTTGATATCCTCGACCAGGGCGTCGGTATAGGTCGATTTCAGCTTCGCCATCTGCCGCCAGTCGAGCACCCGTGCCGGCAGGTCGTGGCCAATCGCCGCCAAATCTTCAAGCACGTCGGCGCCGGTTCCATAGGCCCCGGTCTTGCCTTTTTTGCCGCCCGGCAAGCCCATTTGGTCGAACAGGATCTCTCCCAGCTGCTTTGGTGAAGCAATGTTGAACTCGGAGCCGGCCAGCTTGTGGATTTCCACCGCCTGCTCCTCAAGCCGCTTGGCGAAATCCGCCGACATGGCGCGCAGGATCGCCGGATCGACCTTGATGCCGTTATTTTCCATCATCGCCAGCACCGGGATCAACGGTCGCTCCAGGGTCTCGTAGACCGTCGCCATGCCGGCCTTCGGCAACGCCGGCTTCAAGCGCCGGTGCAGCCGTAAGGTCATGTCGGCGTCCTCAGCGGCATAGTCCCGGGCCCGCTCCAGCGGCACCTCGGCGAACGGGATCTGCGCCTTGCCCTTGCCGCAGACCTCGCCAAATTTGATGTTGGTGTGGTCGAAATGCAGCAGTGACAGCTCATCCAGCCCATGACCATGCATGCCGCCCTCCATCACGTAGGACAGACACATGGTGTCGTCGACCGGGGCGATACGCACGCCGCCATTGCCCGGCTGCAGCATTACCAGGGTGTCGTATTTGATGTTGTGGCCGATTTTCAGGACACCCGGGTTTTCCAACAGCGGTTTCAGCCGCGCCAGCGCCGCGTCGAAGGGGATCTGCACCGGCGCCGGGGTGGCCTCGGACAACAGGTTTCCCTGGCCGCTGGCGCCATGACGCAACGGCACATAACAGGCCCTGCCAGGCTCAATCGCCAGGGAAAGACCGACCATCACCGCCTGGGTCGCATCAAGCGAGGTGGTTTCGGTATCAAAGGCGACCACGCCGCGATGTTCCGCCTCGGCGATCCAGCGATCCAGCGCGGCGATGTCCTGCACAAGGTCATACTGAACCGCTTCCGCCGGCGCCTCGTCCGCTGGCGTCGGGGCCGCCACACCGGCATCGGAAAGTTCGGCCTCGTATCGGGTGATCAGTCGTTTGAAGCCTTGTTCGCGCAGAAACTCCAGCACTGTCGCCGGGTCCGGCGCACGCACCGCGAGGGCTTCCAGCGGTTTCGGCACCTCGACATCGGTCTTCAAGGTCACCAATTCGCGGCTGATCCGGGCCATCTCGGCAAACTCGATCAGATTTTCGCGGCGTTTTGTCTGTTTGATCTCGCCGGCCCGCGCCAGCAGAGCGTCGAGATCGCCATATTCGTCGATCAGCAGGGCGGCGGTCTTCACCCCGATGCCCGGCACGCCGGGGACATTATCGACCGAATCGCCGGCCAGGGCCTGAACGTCGATCACCTTGTCCGGCGCGACCCCGAACTTCTCCAGGACCTCCGGCGCGCCGATTTCCCGGTTCTTCATCGGGTCGTACATGGTGACATCGGGGCCGACCAACTGCATCAGGTCCTTGTCGGAAGAGACGATGGTCACCTCGGCGCCGGCGGCGCGGGCCAGGGTCGCGTAGGTGGCGATCAGATCATCCGCCTCAAAGCCATGCATCTCGACCGAGGCGACATTGAAGGCCTTCACGGCTTGGCGAATGATATCGAACTGCGGCACCAGTTCTTCCGGCGCCGGCGGGCGGTGCGCCTTGTATTGGTCGTAAATCTCGCTTCTGAAGGTCTTGCGCGAGGTGTCGAAAATCACCGCGCAATGGTCGGCATGCAGATCCTCGATCAGCTTGATCAGCATATTGGTGAAGCCGAACACCGCGTTGGTCGGCGTCCCGTCGGGCCGGGTCATCGGCGGCAGCGCGTGGAAGGCCCGGAAGATGAAG
>JAQBUJ010000500.1 GCA_027623845.1 Pseudomonadota bacterium | reverse complement strand
GGCCCCGGCGGCGCTACGGGCGATCGCGTTGATCAAAACCTTTGTCCACCAGGAAGCGGGCGCTTTAATCTAACCGGCTCCCCCGCGCATCGCCGCCCACACTCTGGCCGGTGTCGCGGCGCCATCGAAATGGGTGACGCCGAACGGCGCCAGCGCGTCGACGATGGCATTGGCGATCGCCGGCGGCCCGGCGACCGCGCCGGCCTCGCCGCAGCCCTTCACCCCCAGGGGATTGGTCGTGCAGCGGGTCGGATTGAACCCCAGATCATAGAACGGCACGTTGTCCGCCCGGGGCAGCGCGTAATCCATCAGCGAGGCGGCCAGCGGCTGGCCCTCCCGGTCATGGACAGTGCGTTCCAGCAGCGCCTGGCCGATACCCTGGGTGATCGCGCCATGCGCCTGTCCGGCGACAATCATCGGATTGACCATGACACCGTAATCATCGACAGCGGTATACCGTGCCACGGCGACTTCGCCGGTATCGCGATCGATTTCAATTTCAACCACATGGGCGCCGTTGGGAAAGGTCATCCAGTCCCTGGTCCAGGCATAATAGGTATCGAGCGGCGCGCCGGTCTGGCGCGCTAATGCCGCGACCTGCAATAGCCCGATTGACCGGTCGGTGCCGGCGACCGAGAAGCGACCGGCCTCAAAACGGATATCGCTTGGCGACGCCTCCAACGCCTCGCCAGCGACGACGAGCCCCTTGGCGACGATCTCTTCGCTGGCCCGCCAAATCGCGGTGCCCGCCATATAGGTGGTGCGCGAGCTGCCGTGACCGCCGCCATTGGCGATCCGGTCGGTGTCGCTCTCGCGCAGATGGATTAACCCGTTCGCCACCCCGAGGCGATCGGCCAGGATCTGCGGCAGGGTGGTTTCGTGCCCCTGGCCGATGGTCTGGGTGCCGGTGATCAGCGAGACGCTGCCATCGGCCTCAAAATGGATATCGACGTTCTCGTGTGGCGAGCCGCCGGTGCCCTTGATGTGATAGGCAAAGCCGAGGCCGCGCAAACGCCCGTTGGCTTCGCTTGTCCGCCGGCGTGCCGGGAACCCCTCGACATCCGCTCGGGTCAGCGCCTTATCAAGAGTTTCCGGAAACGCCCCGCTATCAATCGTTTCTCCCAGCGCGTTGGTAAACGGCATGGCATCGGTCGGGGCCATGTTCATCCGCCGCAACGCCGCCCTGTCGAAACCGCATTGCCGAGCGGCGGTATCGATCAACCGCTCGATGATGGTGTTCGCCTCGGCATAGCCCGGCGCCCGGGTCACGCCGTTTGGCGTGGTGTTGGTCAGCACCGCCTGAATGTGCAGCGCGATCGCCGGGATGGCGTAAACCGTGCCAGCCAGATGGGCGTACAACACGGTCTCGACACCCCCCATCCCACCGGCGAGATAAGCCCCGAGATTGGCGACACTACTGGCCTGAAAAGCCAAAAAACGCCCCTCGGCGTCGAGCGCCAGCTTGGAGATCGAGCGGTGATCCCGCGCCTGATGGTCGGCCAAGAACACCTCGCTACGGCTGGCGATCCATTTCACCGGTCGCCCCACCCGCCGCGCCGCCCAAGCGATCAGGGCGTATTCGGTATAGGCGAAATTCTTGGTGCCGAACCCACCGCCGACATCCGGCGCCAAAAAACGCACCGCCTTTTCCCCCAGTATCCGCGCCGTGACGCCTCGAATGGCGTGAATGTTCTGGCTGGAAACATGCACGGTATAGCGCTCCGACGCCGGGTCCCAGATCCCCACGACGCCGCGCGGCTCCATCGGGTTGGTGACGATGCGATGGTTGTCCAAGGTAAGCTCGACCACATGGGCCGCACGCGCCAAGGCCGCCTCGACCGCCGCCGGGTCACCGGTGTTCCACTCAAGGTAGAGATTGCCCTCGACGCCATCGGCGATCGTCGGCGCCGCTGACGCCCGCGCCTCGGCCGGGGTGACGACCGCCTGGAGCGGGGCATAGTCGACCTCGACCCGTTCCGCCGCATCGAGCGCTTGGGCATGGGTTTCGGCAACGATCAGCGCCACCGGCTCTCCGACGAAACGGACCACCCCATCGCCAAGCAATGGCTGGGGAAGGAAGGCAAAAGGTTCACCGGTCCGGGCGTTCGCTTCCACCGACGGGGCGAGCGGGCTCAGCCCGTCGGCTGTCACATCCTCAGATGTCAGAACCGCCAGCACGCCGGCGCCGGCCCGCGCGGCGGACAGGTCCATGCGCTCGATCGTTGCATGGGCGTGCGGCGACCGCAGCAGCACCGCGTGGCTCACGCCGTCGAACGCCAGATCGTCCAGATAGGCCCCTCGCCCGGTCAGAAATCGTTCATCCTCGCGACGCTTGGGAGCATCGCCGATCTTCGCCTGGGCGATTTTCATCTTCATCTCCGAAACCGCGTCAATCAACGGACGCTTTGATTTGATCGGGCACGGCCTGACGGGTCCAAGGCCAAGTGTATCAATGGCTCCGGATATCGTTATTCACTTGATGATCACCCGACAGCCAACGCTTTAGATTACCGTGCGCGTCTGCCTGATAATCAGTGTGAATTTGCACCACATCGGGATGGTCGACAGTGAATTCCACCCGCAGATTATTCGGATCGAAAACGTAGAGCGAAATACAATAACCGTGATCTTTCAGTTCGGTTTCATAGCCCGCCGCCTCGAGGCTGTCTTTGATCCGTTGCTGGGTTTCAGCGTCGCATTCCAGTGCAAGATGGCCGGGGGATTTAAGCTCGATGGGGTTTTCATCCTGGTCGGCCCACTGAAAGAACACCACTGCGCCGCCGTCGCCAATTTCGAAGAAAGTATGGCAATACTCGCGACCGGTCGGGGTTTTCTCGTTCCAGCAGGCAGTCATCGGCAGGCCGACGACATCTTCATAAAACTGCCGGGTGGCCTCCTGGTCGCGGGTGACCCAGGCGGCGTGATGCAACCGTCTTGGGCGCTTCGATCCGGTTTGTTGGCTTTGTGTGTTGGCGTTACTGGACATTGCGTCGCTCCCATAACCGGACAAACAGGGGAATGCGGAGAAGCTTGAGGGGAAAACTTAGCACTTGCTCTGGCCAAGGGTCGAGTTGGCACTCTCCCCCCATTCCGGCCCCAGTCCGGCCCCGGTCCTGGGCGTCCTCCACAGCTTGCTAGGCGCGCGCCTTTGGCAATTCAAAATCAACCCGCTCTGATCAGCGGGTCCGATCATAAAACCGACCCGGCAAGCGACCGAACACGAAGAGGATAAAGCCATGGAACTCTGGGAACAGGATTTCGTCATCGACACCAAGGCCGGGCACATGCCGGGTTTCGCCGCAGCGCCGGCCGAGGGTGGACCGTTTCCCCCGGTGATCTTCTACATGGACGCCCCCGGCTATCGCGAAGAACTGCGCAACATGGCAGGGCAATCGGGTGAATTTTCGCGTGACATGAATTGAGCAGTCTGAATCCCTCGAGATCCTTTTGA
>JAQBUJ010000499.1 GCA_027623845.1 Pseudomonadota bacterium | reverse complement strand
GAAGCCGCGCCAAGATCGGCGTGATTTCCTATGACAACGGGATCGACCCCGTCGGCGCCTGCGTCGGCATGCGCGGTAGCCGCGTCCAAGCCGTGGTCGGCGAACTACAGGGCGAGAAGATCGATATCGTTCCCTGGTCGGACGACCCGGCGACCTTCGTGGTTAATGCGCTGGCGCCGGCCGAAGTGTCCAAAGTGGTGCTGGATGAAGATCAGGGCCGCATCGAGGTGGTGGTGCCGGACGAGCAGTTGAGCCTGGCGATTGGCCGACGTGGCCAGAACGTACGCTTGGCCACCATGCTCAGCGGCTGGGATATTGACATTCTTACCGAGGCCGAGGAATCGGAGCGCCGTCAGGAAGAGTTCCGGACCCGATCGAAAATCTTTATGGAAGCGCTTGATATCGATGATGTCATGGCGCATCTCTTGGTCGCCGAAGGCTTCTCATCGGTCGACGAAATTGCCTATACCGGCCTGGAAGAGTTGACCCAGATCGAAGGTTTCGTTGTCGATATCGCCGAGGAATTGCAAAACCGCGCCCTGGTTTACACCGAGGCGGAGCGTGAGCGGCTGAGCGGTCGGCGATTGGAGCTCGGCGTTACCGACGAGCTTGCTGAAATGCCTGGCCTGACGCCAAGTATGGTGGTCATCCTTGGTGAGAACGAAATTAAGACCATTGACGATCTCGGCGATTTGGCGAGTGATGAATTGGTCGAAATGCTGCCCGACGCCGATCTGAGCATGGAAGACGCCAACACTATTATCATGGCGGCCAGAGCTCATTGGTTCGACGATGAGGAGGACGCTGGTGACGACGGTGCGCCCGGCGAAGAAGGCACGGAAAAGGAGAAAGTCGACGAGGCCGGCTGATCCAGATGGCGAGGCGACGGCGACGGACGGAGCGGCATTGACCGAGCGGCGATGCATCGCCACCGGCGCCAGCGGTCCAAAAGCGCCGATGATCCGTTTTGTCATCGCTCCGGATAACGCGGTGATCGCCGATCTGACGGAAAAGCTGCCGGGGCGCGGCATTTGGCTGAGCGCCTCTCGCGATGCAGTTTCGATCGCGGTGAAGCGCAAGCTCTTCTCCCGAGCGGCACGGTGCCAAGTCTCGGTGCCCGAGGGGTTGGCCGATCAGCTTGAGGCGGCCTTGGTGGACCGGGCGGTGGCGGCGGTTGGGATGGCAAGGCGGTCCGGTTTGATGGCCGCCGGCAACGCGAAGGTAGACGCGGCCTTGCGGCAAGGTCAGGTGGTGTTGCGGCTGGAGGCCCTGGATGGGTCTGCGGAGGGACGGCGCAAGCTGGACAATCTTTCACCCGGCGTTCCGGTGCTGGAAGCGCTTACCACCGCAGAATTGGCGCGGGCATTCGATCGGGAACGAACAGCGCATGCTGCGGTTTTCCGAGGCAAGGGAACACAGGCGGGTCCAGGTTTGGTCACCCGTTTGACGAGAGAGTTCGAGAGGTTGGCCGGTTTTAGATCTGATTTTGGCGGTGCTGGGTTGGAAAAAACGGTCGAGCGGTGTATTGAACCCACAGCCGACATGATCGGCCAAGAATGCGCGGACACGGAATGACGACGACGGACGACAAGGATCGCAAGAAGCTAAGCCTCTCCGGGGGACGCCTATCGGTTGGCACGTCTATCGAGACGAGTCAGGTGAGGCAGAGCTTCTCGCATGGGCGCTCGAAGACTGTGCAGGTTGAACGCCGGCGCAAACGGGTACCGGTGCCCGGCGCAGGCGCGGACGGCGGCGCCGATTCCGGTGTGGCGCGAGCCCTGACGGAAGAGGAACGCGCAGCGCGGACCAAAGCCCTTCAGGATGGTTTGCGCCAGCAGGAAGACGGGCTTGAAACCGGTCAGCCGGCGGCAACAGCGGCCGAGGCGGCTTCCGTCGCCCCGCCCGAGCCGGAAATACCCGAGGTCGTCGAAGAGATCGATCGCCGGCAGTCCGAGCTTTTGGAAGCTCAACGCATTGCCGATGACGAAGGGCGCAAACGCGCCGAGGAAGCCGCTCGGCTCGCCGAACTTGAAGAAGCCCGGCAAGCCAAGGCGGCGACCGACCGTCCCTCGAACCGCACACCCGATCGCCCGACTTCAACGGCCGCGACACCGGCAGCCGCCACCCGGGACGATGAGGGCGATAGTGGCCGGCCGGTCAATCGCCGCCGCGGCGATGTCGCCAAGAAAGCGCCGACCCCAGCCAGTCGGCGTAACGAGCCGCGCCGTCGGCACTCCGGCAAGCTGACAATTTCGCAGGCATTGGATGACACCAGCGCCGAACGGATGCGGTCTCTCGCTTCGGTCCGCCGCGCCCGCGAACGGGAAAAGAACCGCGCGCGCAGCGAAATGGGCGACCAAAAGCGTGTCCGTGAGGTCATCATTCCGGACGTGATCACGGTTCAAGAACTGGCCAACCGGATGGCGGAGCGCGCCGTCGATGTGGTCAAGAAGCTGATGGCGCTGGGCGTCATGGCGACAATTAATCAGACAATCGAAACCGACACCGCCGAACTGGTCGCCACGGAATTCGGCCACCGGGTCCGCCGGGTATCGGAATCCGATGTGGAAACCGGCCTCCAGGTCGAAAACGAGCCGACCGAGGATCTGCAGTCCCGCGCCCCGGTGGTTACCGTGATGGGGCATGTCGATCACGGCAAAACCTCGCTGCTGGACGCCCTGCGTAAGACCGATATCGCGTCGGGTGAGGCCGGTGGCATAACCCAGCATATCGGCGCCTATCAGGTGCAGATCGAATCGGGCGAGAAAATCACCTTCCTCGATACGCCAGGCCATGAGGCCTTCAGTGAAATGCGGGCTCGGGGCGCCAACGTCACGGATATCGTGATCCTTGTGGTCGCCGCCGATGACGGCATCATGGCGCAGACGATTGAAGCCATTCGCCATGCCAGGGCGGCGGGCACGCCAATGATCGTCGCGGTCAACAAGATTGACCGACCCGACGCCGACCCGGAACGGATCAAGACCGCGTTGCTTCAGCATGAGGTGGTGGTCGAGGACCTGGGCGGCGACGTAATCCATATCCCAGTGTCCGCCTTAACCGGTGAGGGACTGGATAAATTGCAGGAAGCCATTGTCCTGCAGGCCGAAGTGATGGAATTGAAGGCCAATCCAAATCGCACGGCCGCCGGTACGGTCGTCGAGTCCAAGGTTGAGCGGGGACGGGGCAGTGTCGCCACGGTCCTGGTGCAACACGGCACCCTCAGAATCGGTGACGTCTTTGTCGCCGGAGCCGAATGGGGTCGGGTACGCGCTTTGTTGGACGATCGCGGCCAACGGATTGAGGAAGCCGGACCAAGCTCGCCTGTAGAGGTCCTGGGCCTTAACGGTTCGCCGTTTGCCGGTGACGATTTTATCGTCGTCGAGACCGAGGCTCGGGCCCGCGAAATCACCGAATATCGCGAACGGCAGATTCGCTCGAAGCAGGCGACGGCTGGC
>JAQBUJ010000498.1 GCA_027623845.1 Pseudomonadota bacterium | reverse complement strand
AGCGTCGATAGTTACAATGCCCTCCAAAAGGAACCATCCGGCGAGAAAGACGCGCTTTGGCTTGCTAGCAATCTTACTCGCTCCGAACTCTCAAAGTCCGCCGTTGCACGCGGCACCGAGGCATTGATCGGTCGCGCCGCCGAAAGCGAAGGCCTAAAATTGACCGCGACAGGGAATTTGTCGCGAGCCGTCGTTGCGGAATTCATCAATCTACTCAAATGGCCGGAATTCAACAAAGACGAAGCATTTCCGCTCCACAAGGTCATTAACGAACCGGATTTTTTCCCGCTATTCTATGTCCGTCACATGGCGCAAATGGCTAAGTTCGTTCGTCGGCATCGCGGCCACCTAAGGGCGACATCCCTGGGCAAGAAGATGCTGAACGAAATTGACAATCGCGCCCTTCAGGCAGTTCTTTTTCATATAACGTTCTGGCACACGGATCTCAGCTTTTTTGGACGAGGTCTCCACGGTACATGGCCACAATCCGACATCGGCATAGTCCTCTGGTCTCTTTCCGTTGCCGCATCGGATTGGCAGACACCTGAAATACTGACCCGGCTCTGTACCATCCCGGTAAATGGCGTCCTCGAAGCAACATGGGACAGTGGTTCGCTTGTAATGGAAACTCGGATCCTGCGGACGCTGTATTGGTTCGGACTTTTAGAGCATCGGACGGAAAAGTCCGATAAAGGCCTGCCACACGAAAAGCGTCTGTATCGCAAAGCGCCGTTGTTTAATCGATTTTTCACCTTCGATGTAATCACCGAAATACCCGAGACGACAGCGCATTGACCAAAAGTCAGTTGCCCCGTTATCAATAAGACTTAGGATCGAAAATAGGACCAGCCTTGCGTTTGACGTTGGGCCACGTGAACAATTGCAGCAGGCGTCGTGCGGGTCCCTTCGGGCTTCCCCAGGCCGGCGCGAGTCAAACTGTTTTCGCAAAGGACAAGATAGGGCATGCTCGCGGGCACCGGCTTTTCAAGGGCCGCACGGACCGCGTCTCCATTGACCACCAACTCAACCTCAGCCTGCGGGTCTGTCACCAATAGGTTCGCCAAGTTACGGTGGGCTCGGTTGAGTGCAGCCTCCGTGGGGGCGTGGATCAACAATCTGACCATTCAACCATTCTCCAATCGCGCGGCGATTTTTCGAACGAGTAGGTGAAGCTCGGGCGACTCTCGGCGAGATTCCCGTTCGGCCTCGATGCGGAATTCCTCGGTTGTTCGCGCAGGTGCTCCACCAAGAACGACGATCCGGTCCGCGAGGAATATAGCCTCCTCTATGTCATGCGTGACGAAGGCCACCGCCTTGCCACTTGTCCGCCAGATACGGACCAATTCACCCTGAAGATGACGGCGGGTGATTGCGTCGACAGCGCTGAACGGTTCGTCCATGAGTAGCACGTCCGGCTGCACCGCTAGAGCGCGGGCGATACCCACCCGCTGGACCTGCCCACCCGAAAGCTGATGAGGCCAGCGCTCGCCAAGCTCCGATAGGCCCGTCAAGTCCAAGACATCCGAAATTCGATCCTTGGCTTCCTCGGGCTCCAGCTTAAGGCCTTCCAGTCCCAGGGCCACATTGGCAGCCACGGTCCGCCATGGCATGAGGCGTCCGTCCTGAAACACCATGGCCCGGCGGCGACGTCCCGGCTCCCGCACGGAATTGATCTGAACCTTACCTTGTTCCGGCGCGATCAATCCTGCCGCCATCCGAAGGATCGTAGACTTTCCGACGCCCGATCCCCCCACGATGGCCACAAACTCGCCTGCACCAATTTTAAGACTAAAGTCGGCGACCACCCAGTCCGCGATACGGTCGTAGCGGAACCCGAGTTGGTTCAATTCTAAGATGGCGTCCAACGCAGAATCCTGCCTTCTAACCGGCCAAAAAAAATGTCGGTCAGCGCATAGACCGCCGAAATCGCCAACATGTAAACCACGACCGCCTCGTAGGCGCCGACTCCGGCCGCGGAGTTCATTTCCTGGCCCATACCCGGGACGCCAAGCAACTCGGCGGCGATCAACGTCATCCATGCTTGTCCGACGCCGGTACGAGCGCCGGCGAGCATCCCGGGAGAGGCGGCTGGCAACGTTACCTTCCAACTCCTGACGAGATAGCTCGTCTGGCCAAAAGCGGTCGCGAGTTCATGGTAACGAGGGTCGACGTTCCTGACAGCGCTGTAAGTGGCGAAATAGTTTACCCAGAATACGCCGATCGAAATCACAAAAGCAGCGCCCGCGTGGCTCACGTGAAACCAGGCGATCGCAAAAACGACCCAAGCGAGCGGTGGAATTGGGCGCAAGATTCTGGCGAGATACCGGTGCAGGTCGTCAAACCAAAGTTGCGTTCCGGCGAGCACGCCGATCGATAGACCTAACACGGTTCCAAGCGCCAGCCCCCAGACGTAGTGGACAAGGCTGGACAGGATCGCGGGGACGAGGCGGTTCGAGCTCCACTCCTCCAGGGCCGCTTCGGGCACCAAAAAGGGGTCGGGAACCGTGCCCCGCGCCACCCAGTCGCTGCTCGCCGCGACTTTCCAGATCAAGATAAAAAGCAAAACACCAAGCGCACCCAGAACCACTCGGCGAATTGCCGCGACCGACCCGCCGGTCGGATCAACACCCGCTTGGACTGCCACTATTTTTCCGCGCGATAGAACTGGGTCGCGAACAATTGGTTGATGTCGACCTTAACCTTGAGTGAGCCGAGCTCTTGCTGGAAATCCCGCATGGCTCGCGTTCCATCAATGATCTTCGACGGATCGGCGACGAAAGAGCCTTGCGAACTCTCGAGGGCCACGCGAACAGTCTCCGCCGACAGGCGACCGCCCCCCACGTACTTTCGGACATGCGGCATGGCCTTGGAGATGTCATCGTTGAGCATTGACGTCGCGCGTTTGTGGGCGGCGACCAAGGCCTCGACGACCTCGAAATGTTCGGCGATCAATTTTTCGCGGACCACCATTACTGCCCCCGGCTGGCCAGCGAACATGCCGGATCCCTTGGCAAGTACGGTCGCGCCCGGCACCTTGGCGAGAACGTTGGTGACAATCGGCTCAAGGATCGCGGCGGCGTCAACGGCGCCGGTCAACAAAGCCTGTTGAACCTGCGCCGCTCCTTGGTAAATAATCTGTGCATCAGCTGAGTTGGCCTTGATGACGCGCCGCAGCCAATGCTGCAGAACGATCTCCGGCACTGAGCCCTTCGGAAACGTCGTGATCACCGCCTTACGTCCGTTCGCAGCCTCGAAACGCTTGAACACATCAGCAGCAGCGCCGCCCTCAAACGCCTTCGCCAGGGGAGCCAGCGCGATGAAACTGATCTGCTCCTTAATGCTCGCGGCGACGACCTTGATGTCCGCCCCCTTGCCACGCGCGACCATCGCTGGGCCAATTCCCAAATGCGCGACGTCGAGTTGGCCGGCGAGCAGCGCCTGGACCGTCGCCGGTCCATTCT
>JAQBUJ010000497.1 GCA_027623845.1 Pseudomonadota bacterium | reverse complement strand
GGACCGCGCCGACCGTGACCGACGCCAATCTGGTGCTCGGCCGGATCGACCCCGGCTTCTTTCTCGGCGGCGGCATGCGGCTGGATCTTCAAAGCGCTGAAAAAGCCATCAACGACCGGATCGCCGGCCCACTCGGCCTGTCGATCGACGAGGCCGCCGATGGCATCATCCGCGTCGCGGTTTCAGCCATGGCGGCGGCGATCCGGCTCAGCCTTTTCGAGAAGGGCCTTGATCCGCGCGATTTCGCCTTGGTCTCATTCGGCGGCGCCGGCGGCCTGCATGCCTGCCATACCGCCGAGGCGCTTGGCGCCACCCGGGTCATCTTTCCGCGCGATCCCGGCACGCTCAGCGCCTGGGGTATGCTGTCATCCGATCTGGTCCACGATTTGGCCCGCTCAAGCCTGATGCCAGCGAACGCGTCGTCGGGCGCGGTGCTTGGCGAGATCGTCAAAATACTGCTCGCCCAGGGAGCCGCTGCTCTCGATGCCGATGGGGTGGCGGCAGAGCGCCGAGTTCTGCCGCTCAGTCTTGATTTGCGCTATCCCGGCCAAGGTTACGAGATCGCCGCACCGTTGACCGACGCCAACGCAATCGCCGAGGCCGCGGCGACCTTCCACGGTCTTCACGAAGCGCAATACGCCCATTGCGAGCCGCATGTGACGCCCGAGATCGTCACCGTGCGTTGCGCCGCGACCGGGCGTCTGGCGAAACCAAAACCACGGCCCTTCAACGCCCCGGAACAGGCCGGTCCCAAGGCAACCCGTCTGGTCGCCAGCGCCGGCGCCCGGACCGATATTCCCGTCCATGACCGCGCCGCGATCGGGCCATCCGGGTTCTTGAGCGGCCCGGCGATCATCGAAGAGGCCCATTCCACCCTCTATCTGCCAGCGGACTGGACCTTGCGGGCCGCGCCAACCGGCGATTTGATCAGTACACGCCGCGAAGGAGAAGCCTGATGAGCGCCATCAACGCTGTCGAGCTTGAGATCATCCGCAACGCCTTGGTTGCCGCCGCCGAGGAGATGAGCGTCACCGTCTGGCGCACCAGCCGCTCGCCAGTGGTCCGCGACATTCTCGACTATTCCACCGCCGTGTTCGACGCAGAAGGAGGCAGCACCGCCCAAGCCGCCAGGATGCCGGTGCATCTGAACTCGATGGCGCGCTGTTTGCTTGACATCCTCGCCGATCACATTGCGATCGAGGACTGGCACGAGGGTGACATCATCATCACCAATGACCCCTATAGCGGCGGCCAGCACTTGCCCGACATCCTGACCTTCAAGCCGGTCTTTCTCGAGGGTCGGCGGATCGCCATCGCCGGCGTGTTGGTGCATCACCTGGATGTCGGAGGCGGCGCTCCCGGCAGTTATCACGCCGAGGCGACGGAAATTTTTCAAGAGGGTTTTCGCATCCCGCCGCTGAAGATCGACGAGGCCGGGGTGCGTAACCAGGCGGTCGTCAAACTTTTGCTGCGCAACTCCCGCGAGCCGGAAAAGGTCGGCGGTGATTTCGCCTCTCAACTCGCCGCTTTGGATATCGGCGTGGAAAGCCTGAAGGCGATCGGTCGGCGTTACGGCGCCGATCGATTGGCCGAGGCCAGCCGGCTGATCCAGGACCAATCCGAGCGCGCCATGCGCGCCGCCATCAAGGCGATGCCCGACGGCACCCATGAATTCGAGGATTTCGTCGATGATGACGGCATCGAGCGCGACAAGCCTCTACGCATCCATGCCCGGATTACCGTATCTGGGGATGAAATCGAGATTGATCTCTCCGGCTCCAGCCCCCAGGCCAAGGGGCCGGTAAACTGTACCTACAACATGACGGACTCCGCGGTGGTTTGCGGGGTCATGATGTCGGTCGGCTCGGATATTCCCGCCAACGCCGGGTGCTATCGACCAATCCGTATCACCGCGCCCGAGGGATTGTGCGTCAACGCCCGCTCGCCGGCACCGGTGGCCAATCGAATGGCGGTTGGCCATCGTATCGTAAATGCCGTCATGGGCGCCTTCGCAGCGGCATTGCCGGGCCAGATCCCCGCCGCTTATTACGGCGTCAGTTATGTCTATGCCTTCAACGCCTTCAAGGAGGACGGCAGCCGCTCCGTCTATTTCGATCTGGAATGCGGCGGTTGGGGCGCGCACCCGGAAGAAGACGGCGCCAGCGGGTTCTCCTGTGGCTTCCACAATATCGCCAATGCCCCGATGGAACTGATCGAGAATGACTATCCGGTCACCTTCCAACGCTATGGATTGGTTCCGGATTCCGGCGGGACGGGGAAAACCAGGGGCGGTCTTGGGCTTGAGCGGTCGTTTCGGGTCGATTCTCCCGAAGGCACCTTCACCTGCAATTTCGACCGCTTCCGCACGCCGCCCTATGGTTTGGACGGCGGCGCACCAGGCGCCCTGGGCCGGATGACCCTGACCCGGTCCGGCGCCAACGCGGTGACCGATCTCGGCTCAAAAGTCTCCGGACTGCCGGTGAGCAAGGGCGATGTGTTGAGCCTGCGCACCTCCGGCGGCGGCGGTTACGGCGATCCCGGCGCGCGGGACGCCAACGCGCTGCAGGCCGATCTGGAGGACGGATATGTCAGTGGCGGCGATTGAAGCGTCACTCAACCAAGAACGTTACTGAAGATGTAAGACGTTCGAGGTCGCCACTTTTTGCGGGTCGGCGTGCCAGACCGCCGGGTCACCATCAACGAAAACCTCGATCTGATGGCCATCAGGGTCGCGAAAATACACCGATTGGCTGACCACATGATCGCGGAGGCGTTCCGGCTGGACGCCATGGTCGACGAGCCAGTCCTTGGCTTCCTGCAACTCGGCAAGACTATCGCCAACCTTGAAGGCCACATGGGCCAGACCGGGGGAGGTTTCGGGCGCATCCGGGGCGTCCTCGCCGACCTCCAACAAAGCCACATCGTGGTGATTGTCGACCACCGAGAAGAACACCATCTTGTCCTCAATCTGGCCGACCTTTTTGAGGCCGAGCACATCGCGATAGAACGGCACCGAGCGGGCCAGACTGCGAACCTTCAGCACCACATGTCCCAGACCATGTACACGCATCTCTCGTCCCTCCACCCAATCGGCGCCACCCCATAGCCGCGCGATATCGTGCATATTTACATCAATACGCAGCCCAGGCGACTGGAATCCCCGATCCGGGTTGAGACCAGTTCAAGAGCCGCGCTCCTCGACCTTGGTCATGCGGGCTTCTTGAACGAAGCTCTCGCCCGAACTCATGACGCAGGTGCGCCCGCTCCGAATCATAGAAAATACAAAGCGCAGTTCTCAATCATCAGTATACTTATAATTTTCTAATATTTTTTCCAATTTGTCAGGCGTTATCGAAATGTTCAAGCCGTCTAGTTTTTTGTTTTCCGAAAACCCCCATTTATTCTCTAACGGACCGTAGAATGTTTTCGGATTAGTTTGTTTCAATAGAGCTTGGTGGCTTATCCCTTTTATGCC
>JAQBUJ010000496.1 GCA_027623845.1 Pseudomonadota bacterium | reverse complement strand
GTCGGGCGGCGATTGTCGCCGGTCTTGAGGGGCTGGAGGACGGCGATGCCTTGGTCATCGCCGGCAAGGGGCATGAGCCGGGCCAGATCGTCGGCGACACCGTTTTGCCGTTCGATGACGCCGAGGTGGCCCGGCGGGCCTTGTCGGACCTTGACGGAGCGACGTCATGACGGCGGCGCTGTGGAGCGATGTAACAGCGGCCCGGGCAACCGGCGGAGCCGTATCCGGTACGCCCTGGCGCGCCTCGGGCGTAATCATCGACAGCCGTGCCGTGACCGGCGGTGAGCTGTTCGTGGCGCTTACCGGCGAGCGGGTCGATGGGCATGATTTCGTCGGCGCGGCTCTGGCCTCGGGTGCGGCGGCGGCGATGGTCGAGCGCCGCCCGGCCAATCTGTCCGAGCATGCGCCGCTGTTGATCGTCGAGGATTCGCTCAAGGCGTTGACCGATCTTGCCGCCGAGGCGCGGGCCAGCTCGAGCGCCCAAGTGGTCGCGGTTACCGGCAGTGTCGGCAAGACCGGCACCAAGGAGGCGCTGCTCCGGGCGCTTTCGGTCGCCGGCGAGACCTATGTTAGCGCCGGTAACCTGAACAATCATATCGGCGCGCCGCTCAGCCTTTCGCGGCTGCCGCGCAGCGCCGCTTATGCGGTGCTCGAATTGGGGATGAACCATGCCGGCGAGATCGCGCCGCTATCGCGCATGGTGCGGCCGCATGTGGCCATCGTCACCAATGTCGAGCCGGTCCATATCGGCTATTTCGAGAGCGAACGAGATATCGCCTTGGCCAAAGCGGAAATCTTTCAGGGACTGGAACCGGGTGGGGCGGCGGTCCTCAATCTGGATAGTCCATGGTTCCCGGTATTGGCCGAGCAGGCGGATGCAGCCGGCGTCCAGCGGGTTGTGACCTTCGGGCGCTCTGAAAAGAGCGATATACGGCTGGTCGATACCCTTTCCGGCCCCGATGGCAGTCGGGTCGATGTCGAAATCGACGGTCAGCCGCTGCGTTATCAGCTTGATGCAATCGGCGCCCATTGGGCGGCGAATTCGCTCGGCGTGTTGGCGTGTGTCCACGCGTTAGGTCGGGATGTCGAGGCCAGCGCCGCGGCGATCCGGCGAGTCTCGGCCGGGCGCGGTCGGGGCGGTCAGGTGACGATCAATCTGGCCGGGGGCGGGTCAATTCGACTTATCGATGAAAGTTACAATGCAAGCCCGGCGGCAATGCGCGCGGCGTTTGCCGTATTGGGTTTTTCAATTCCTGCCGGCGATGGATCAAGCACCGGATCAAGCACCGGATCAGGCCAGGGAAGGCGCGTCGCGGTGCTCGGCGATATGCGCGAGCTTGGCGATCGCGGGCCGGAACTCCATGCCGCTCTGGCCGAGGACTTATTGGCCGCCGCGCCCGACGCGGTGTTCACCGTCGGCCCCTTGATGGGCGAATTGCGGGCTCGTCTTCCCGACGCTATCTGCGCGGGGCATGGCGAACGCAGCAGCGATATCGCCGAGCAGGTCGCCGCTGATCTCAGGGCCGGCGATGTGGTGCTGGTTAAGGGATCGCTCGGCACCAATATGGCGCCGATCATTGCCGCGATCGAGGCGCTGGATGAACCGCGCCGCCGCGTGGCCAACGGGCGATAGGGGGGGCGATGCTTTACAACCTCCTGGTTCCACTGGCTGACGACTATCAGGTTTTTAATCTGTTTCGTTACCTGACCTTCCGCACCGGCGGGGCGGTGATGACCGCCCTGGTGATCAGCTTCGTGCTGGGTCCGGCGGTGATCAATTGGTTGCGCGTTCAGCAAGGCGAGGGTCAACCGATCCGCGACGATGGGCCGGTGACGCATCTGACCAAGAAGGGCACGCCGACAATGGGCGGCCTGTTTATCCTGATTGCGCTGTCGGTCTCGACATTGCTTTGGGCGGATCTGGAAAACGGCTACGTCTGGTCGGTTCTGCTGGTCACCGCAGGCTTTGGCTTGGTTGGTTTCGCCGATGACTATTTGAAACTAAGCCGGCGCAGTTCGAACGGATTGCCCGGTCGGGTGAAGCTAGCTCTGCAAGTCCTGATTGGCGCGCTTGCCGCCTACGGAATCACGGAACTTTCAGCCTCACCACTCAGTCTTAGTCTCAGCATTCCGTTCCTGAAGGATTTTCTGTTCGATTTGGGGTGGTTCTTCTTCCCCTTCGCCATTTTGGTGATGGTGGGCGCCTCGAATGCGGTCAACCTGACCGATGGGCTTGATGGGCTGGCGATCGTGCCGGTGATGATCGCCGGCGCCTGTTTTGCGCTGATCGCCTATTTGGCCGGCAATTTGGTGTTCTCGCAGTATTTGCAGATCCACCATGTGGTTGGCGCGGGGGAACTCGCGGTGTTCTGCGGGGCGTTGATCGGCGCCGGGTTGGGCTTTTTGTGGTTCAACGCACCGCCGGCGATGGTGTTCATGGGCGATACCGGCTCGTTGGCGATGGGCGGGGCGTTGGGCGCGATCAGCGTCGTGACCAAGCATGAACTGGTATTGGCGATTATCGGCGGGTTGTTCGTGCTGGAGACCGTGTCGGTCATCGTTCAGGTGTTCTCGTTCAAGTTGACCGGCAAGCGGGTGTTTCGCATGGCCCCGCTGCATCATCATTTTGAGCAAAAGGGGTGGGCCGAACCCACCATCGTCATTCGGTTTTGGATCATCGCGGTCATCCTGGCGTTGATCGGCCTTTCCACCTTGAAGTTGAGGTGAGGCGATGATCCAGGCGCACACATTCCAGGACGAGACGGTGGCGGTGATGGGCTTGGCCCGGTCCGGCCTCGCCTCAGTTCGCGCGCTCGTCGCCGGCGGTGCGCGGGTGCTGGCCTGGGACGATCATGTTCAACGGTGCGACGCTGCGGCGGCGCTTGGGGCCGAAATCAGCGATCTGGCGCAATTCGATTTCTCCGAGGTCGCCAATCTGGTGTTGAGCCCGGGCATTCCTCACACCCATCCAGCGCCGCACCCGGTCGCCGAGCGGGCGCGGGCGCAGGAGACGGCGATCATTGGCGATATCGAATTGCTGATCCGCGCCTGTCCGCAGGCCCGGATCGTCGGTATCACCGGAACCAATGGAAAATCGACCACCACGGCGTTGATCGGTCACATTCTGGAGACGGCCGGGATGGCGGCGGAGGTCGGCGGTAATATCGGCCGACCGGCGCTGGAGTTTGAGCCGATGGGAGCGGATGGGATCTATGTCCTTGAGCTCAGCTCCTACCAGCTCGAATTGACGCCGTCGTTGGCCTGCGACGTGTCGGTGTTGTTGAACATATCGCCCGACCATCTCGATCGTCATGGTGGATTGCCCGGTTATATCGCGGCCAAGGAACGGATCTTTGCGGTCATGGCCAGGGGCGGGACCGCCGTGCTTGGCGTTGATGACCAAACCACCCGTGATTTGGCCGACGGTCTTGCCGGGCGCGAGGGAATTTCCGTGGTCCGGGTCTCCGGCCTGCAATTA
>JAQBUJ010000495.1 GCA_027623845.1 Pseudomonadota bacterium | reverse complement strand
GTCGACCGGCGCGTTCGACCAGGACCGGTTGGGTTCGCCCGACACTGGCCATATTGAAGGCGCGGGTCTGTGCACCGAGCAATTGCTGCAGCGACTGTAGCCTCTCTGATCGTACGTCTTCGGGGACCTGATCGGTGCCCGCGGCCGGGGTGCCCGGTCGCGGGCTGTACTTGAAGGAATATGCCTGGGCGAACCCGACCCGGGTGATCAGGTTTATCGTGTCGGCGAAATCAGCGTCGGTCTCACCCGGGTGCCCGACGATAAAGTCGGAGGATAGCGCCAGGTCGGGCCGGACATGTTTCAGCCGGTCCACCAATCGCAAATACAGATCGACATCGTGCTTGCGGTTCATCGCCGCCAGAATGCGATTCGAGCCGGACTGCACCGGAAGATGCAGGAAAGGCATGAGTTGCGGCACCTCGCCATGGGCGGCGATCAACGCGTCATCCATGTCACGCGGGTGCGAAGTCGTGTAGCGGATACGGGCCAGACCATCGATTTCCGCCAGCGCTCGGATCAGCCGTCCAAGCGACCATTCGCCGCCATCATTTGCAGCGCCGTGATAGGCGTTGACGTTTTGGCCGAGCAGGGTGATCTCACGCGCGCCCTGCGCCACCAGGCGCCGCGCCTCGTCGATGACTTGCGCCACCGGCCGGGACATCTCGGCGCCACGGGTATAGGGCACGACACAGAACGAACAAAATTTGTCGCAGCCTTCCTGAACCGTCAGGAAAGCGCTGGAAGGCGCGCCGGGACCCAGTGTGATCCCTGGTGCGGCCTCCTGTGGCAGATAGTCGAATTTGCTTTCAACCGGGAAATCGGTGTCGATCAGCCGCGCCCCGAGGCCGCCTTTTCCACCGCCGGCATTGGCCTTGGCCACCATCTCCGGCAGTCGGTGATAGGTCTGCGGTCCGAAAACCAGATCGACATAAGGCGCCCGGGAGAGGATCTCATCGCCCTCGGCCTGCGCCACACATCCGGCAACCGCCAGCAGAACCTCGCGACCATGCTCGCGGGCGTCCATTTTCAATCGGCGCAACCGACCGAGCTCGGAAAAAACCTTTTCAGTCGCCTTTTCCCGGATATGACAGGTGTTCAGAATGATCATATAGGCGCCATCGGCGGCGTTGACCAGCCGATAGCCCAGAGGCGCCAGAACTTCCGCCATACGATCGGAGTCGTAGACGTTCATCTGACAGCCATATGTCTTGATGAAAAGCGACTTTCCCGTCGCGGCGTCGCCACGCTGATCTGCAACCGTCATCCGGCGCCATTCAGTAAGCGATCAACTTTTATCGCAGGCATTCTCTTCCGATTCCCGCGTAGGTATTCATTGGAGATTATCACCGGGCATGGGCAAGTCAAGCGGCGCCTCACGTCTTTGTCCCGATAGCGTTGACCCAAGGTCTATCCCATTGGCGATCTGGTCGTGGCAAAATCGCGACAATGTTTTTCGATCGGCAAATTCAGAGGCGATGACCGGCGGGTGGAACCGGATGACGACCTCGGCGGAGCCATAGGATAGCGCAGCCCAAAGATGCGGCCCGAGATCCATGTCGCCATACCACGCATAAAGCGGCCTCAGGGCCCGGCCGATCGGCATGCCGTTCAGTCGTGTGTAGCTGATTGAAATCGGTTGAACAGCGATGGCCTCTCCTTCGACCGCCGCGAATAGAGTGCTCTTGAACGGTAGAACCCGACTGCCATCGCTGCTGGTGCCTTCGGGAAAGACGATCAATGAATCAGCCTGCGCCAACCGGTCGCGAATAAACGCGATGTGACCGCGGGCGCCGGCCGCACGCCGCTCGACGAACACGGTGCGGCACAACCGCGCCAACAGGCCGAAGACCGGCCATGCCTCGACATCGCTTTTGGCGATGAAGCTGGCCGGAAGGATCGAGCCAAGCGCAATAATATCGAAATAAGAAATGTGATTGCTGATGAACAGAACCGGTTGCCCGGATACCGGTTGACCCTCTCGGTGAATTTCAAGCCCGATGATCCAGGCGCATAGCCGGTGATGCAGGCGCGGGACGGCGCTTGCCAGCGCCGGCCAGCAAAGCAGCCCGACGATCTGGACCGGCAACAGCCCGACGGTAAGCAACCCATAGCCGAGCAGCCGGCACGCGGCGAGCGCGCCGTTCGGATGAGCGGAGGCCAAGCCCGACGGATCGTCCCAATACGCCGGGACCAATGCATCCGGGCTCGGTTTGGCGTCGGGTCGTGCCGTCCGAGCAGCGTTGGGCGCAATACTCATCGTGGCCCCGCCGCCCGAGCCGTTCGCTCGTAATGCCGATAGTATTTGTTGGTCACCGAGGCGGTGTGCACCACGATGCAGACATCGGTGGTGTTGAATTGCCGATCAATGACCGCGCCATCGCCGACCCAGCCGCCGATCCGCATGTAGCCCTTGATCAAAGGCGGCAGCCCGGCGATGGCTTGCCTAGTGTCAACCCGATCGCTTCCAAGCATTTCCATCTCGACATAGCGATGATCCAGAGCGCGGGGGCGAAGCCGGTCCGGCGCCCGGTGGTTATGGTGTAGATGGGACAGAGCCATTGCATGTCGGGCCGGATCGCTTCCCGGAAGGCTGGCGCAACCAAACATCAACTGAATGTCGTGGCGGAACGCATAGGCCGCGATGCCTTGCCATAGCAGCATCATCGTCGCCCGGGTTCGATAACGTTCATCAACGCAGGACCGACCTAACTCCATGATCTCGCCTGGAAAAGCGATGAGCTTGGATATATCATATTCCCGCGCAGAATAATAACCGCCAAAAATCTCAGCGGCCGGTCGGCGCATCAGCCGGTATGTGCCGATGACGGACCCGCCGAGCGCGTGGTCAATGACCACCAAATGGTCGGCGACGTCGTCAAAGATGTCCCAGTCCAGCTTCAGGGCAGCCGTTTCCGACGACGCTATCGCCCCCATCTCTTCATAGAACACGCGATACCTTAGATCCTGAGCGGCTCTGATATCGCCCTCACAACGGGCCAGACGAAGCTCGGTACCGCCGGCGACGATCGAATCATTGCAGATGGCATCGGCCCGCGGCGCCACAGGGATACTCAGCCCGTCGCTTCTCGCACCATCCGTGATGGAATAAGATTGAGCTCTCATGATTGCAAGGTCTCTTACGACAAGTCTCGACCGGCCCTACCGGCTGTTTCAAAAACGCATAGGTCCGACTTCAGGGAACCCAGCCTGACCATGACTTTGAGTGCCACTCCAGTCGTAACATACCCAACCATTGTGACAATGGCGTTTAAGAATTTTTGCAAGTTTGTTTGGCGGCGCAGCTGGACACCCGCATTCTTTGGCCGGGGTGATGGAGAGGCATGCTCCATCTTATCCCCCCACAAACGCCAAATGCCCGCTCGGTAGAGCGGGCATTTGACTCTGTCACAGTAATACCGCCTTCCATTGATCAGAACCCATGTGCCCAATCCCGGGTTCCGATGGACATTATGGTCCACG
>JAQBUJ010000494.1 GCA_027623845.1 Pseudomonadota bacterium | reverse complement strand
GGGAATCAATTTGTTCCAACCGGACCCGGGCACGCGGCCCACCAAGAGGTCAGCGTTGAACAGCCCTGCTCTGCGGACACAGTGGCGCGGATGATCGGCGACCTTGATTTCACCTTCCCTTTCCTGATCAGGCAAGTTGGAACCCAGACCGGCCGCAGCTTCGCGCTTATAAAAAGCCGCGATGATCTGGACGGCTATGTTGGTGCGGCGTTGAACGCGACCTATTTCGTGATCAACTATCGTCCGATTCTGTGGAACGGCAGGCTGTTCCGCAAACTTCGGCTGTTCAGCATCGACGGCGAGTATTTCCCCGTGGTCTGCCATCTCGACCAGGTTTGGAACGTCCATGGCGGCAACCGGAAAACCATGATGCTCAATGACGAGGTCTTGATGGCCGAGGAGAAACGCTTCCTCAAGGACTGGCGAAGCTACGTCGGAGCGCAGAACGTAACTTGCCTGGAAGAGGTTAAAACCCGGGTAAATTTGGAGTTCTTCGGTGTCGATTTCACCCTCGACGAAGAGGGAAAAATCTTTATCTACGAACTAAACCCGGCAATGCGGCACAGTTTTGATCACGGGCGCAATTTCCCCTATAAGCTGCCGTATGA
Organism: Pseudomonadota bacterium; assembly: GCA_027623845.1. Lineage (GTDB taxonomy): Bacteria > Pseudomonadota > Alphaproteobacteria > Thalassobaculales > Thalassobaculaceae > JADHLJ01. The sequence continues at coordinate 2,872 of JAQBUJ010000494.1, read as the reverse complement.
CCACGCGATTTCCGATGCCTTCGGAACGATGATCCAGCGCCGCCTTGCGGGACATGAGGGGATCAGGGAGCAGGAAGCGTAATCAAGGCTTCCTGCATCGTGTTGGAGTGGGCCTCAATAATTCGAGCGCACCTGAATTAGTTAGCAATTAAGTGGAATTGTTAACAATTAATATATAGAATTTAAGGCATAGTCCCCTGATCGAGGCGGCTTCCAAACGGACAAAGCCAGTGGAGGCTAACGACTTTGCCCTAGCATTTTGACTGCGGACAACGACGGAAATCACGGCCTTCTGGTTGCAAGCAAAAGACCGGTTGAATGTTCATCACATAGCGAGGCGTCATGAGTGACGACAATACCGACGCTGGCGACGCACCGGACAAACCCGCCGTCAAGATCATGAATGTACAGACCCGGTTCACCTCGATGGCGAGCCGCAAGGGCGGCATGGCGCGCTCCGACGCACTCAATCGCGCCGATACTTTCATCGGAAAGATCGAGGAGAAATACCCGGCCTGGATAGACCGCGACATGCGAGAGCTGGTCCGGCACATCGAACAAGTTCACGCCGACGACGGATTCACGGCGGCGACCTACGAAGCGGTATACCGCAAAGCCGGCCATATCAGAGACATGGGCGGAACCTTCGGCTACCACATGACCACCAGTGTGGGTGACAGCATGTGCGAACTGATCTTTCGCCTCGGCGAAGGCAAGCACTACAGCCGCCAGGCCTTGGACGCGCATATGGACGCCCTGAGATTGGTCTGCACACCGGCCTTCAAGGACGTCGCTGTGAGCGACGTGCAACCTCTGATGGACAGTCTGGAAAAACTGGTGCGCAAATACCCCGATCCCGAGGCCGGCCTCAAGGTCAAGGCGGAACGAGAGCGGGCCAAACTGCAGGCCGTCACTAAAATGAGTTGATCAGCGCCCGGAAGTTGGGCAGGCTGAAGGCGTGTGGCGAGCGGTTACTAATGCCTTTGCATTAGACCGCGCAGCATCACAAAAACGGCGAATTTGTTGACTTGCCTGCGCGCTAGCGGTCGAGGTCGTGACAAATTCGCAAATTGCTATAGGGTGGCCGTCTTGATATGACCCACGCGTTTGGCGTGGGCGGTTAAGGCTCCTTCGAGAGGAGGTCGCGAACCATGCAACGTTGACTTTGGCCGGCATCGCCCGGTCAGGCTGCGGCCGCGACCTCGATTGGATTAAACGGGAACGAATTGTCGGATACCAAGGTGATGCACGGTTTTGATCGCGATCAGCGCGCTGGGCTCTATGACCCGGCCCATGAGCATGACAATTGTGGTGTTGGCTTCGTCGCCAATATTAAAGGCCGAAAAAGCCACAAAATTGTCCGCCAAGGCCTCCAGATTCTGGTGAATCTAGACCACCGCGGCGCCGTCGGCGCCGATCCATTGGCTGGTGACGGCGCCGGGATATTGATCCAGGTTCCGGATCGGTTGCTGCGCGAGGAAATGGCGGAGCAGGGCGTCACCTTGCCCGACGCTGGCGGCTATGCCGTCGGTATGGTGTTCCTGCCGCGCGTGAAAAAGATCCGGGATCGCTGCCTCGCCAGCATCGATCGGGCGGTCGCCGCCGAGGGCGCGACGATCCTTGGTTGGCGCGAGGTTCCCACCGATAATTCCTGTCTCGGCGAGAGTGTCCGCCCGAACGAGCCGTTGATCCGGCAAATTCTACTCGCACCGCCCCCCGGCCTGGCCGATCAGGACGCGTTCGAGCGCAAGCTTTTCGTGATCCGCAAACGATCGCACGGCAAGATCTGGTACCCGAGCGACGCCAGCCAGGGCGATGAAACCGGCCTCTTCTACATCACCTCGATGTCGTCGCGGACGATCGTCTACAAAGGCATGGTGCTGTCCGGCAACCTGCCGGTCTATTTCCCCGATTTGCATGATGAGCGCGCCGAATCGGCGCTGGCGCTGGTGCATCAGCGGTTCTCGACCAACACCTTTCCGTCCTGGAAATTGGCGCAGCCGTTCCGCTTGCTCTGCCACAACGGCGAGATCAACACCGTTCGCGGCAACATCAATTGGATGGCCGCCCGGCGACAGACCATGTCGTCGAAAGTCCTTGGCGAAGACCTCGACAAGCTCTGGCCGTTGATCGGCGATGGCGCATCGGACTCGGCCACCTTCGACAACGCGCTCGAACTATTGGTCGCCGGCGGCTATTCGCTGTCCCATGCGGTTATGATGATGATTCCGGAAGCCTGGAACAACAATCCGCAGATGGATCCGTCGCGGCGGGCCTTTTACGAGTATCACGCGGCCCTGATGGAACCCTGGGACGGACCGGCGGCGATCGCCTTTACCGATGGCCGGCAAATCGGCGCCACCCTTGACCGGAACGGGCTCCGCCCGGCGCGCTATGTGGTGACCAATGATGATCTGGTGATCATGGGTTCCGAGGATGGCGTCCTGCCGGTGCCTGATGACAGCGTGATCCAGAAATGGCGCCTGCAACCCGGTAAGATGCTGCTGATCGATCTCGAAAAAGGCCGGATCATCGACGACGAGGAATTGAAGGCGTCGTTGGCCTCGGCCCACCCGTATCAGCAATGGCTCGACCGGACACAGATCCAGCTTGAGAATTTACCGAACGAGATCGGCGCAATGCCGCCGGATGCCGAAACCCTGCTGCACCGCCAGCAGGCCTTCGGCTATACCCAGGAAGATGTTCGCCAGTTCCTGACCCCCATGGGCCTGAATGGTGATGACCCGATCGGCTCCATGGGACGGGACACGCCGATCGCCGTGCTCTCTGATCGACCGAAGCTGCTTTTTGATTATTTCAAACAATGCTTCGCCCAGGTCACCAACCCGCCGATCGATCCGATCCGCGAGGA
>JAQBUJ010000493.1 GCA_027623845.1 Pseudomonadota bacterium | reverse complement strand
GCCCGTGACGCGCTGCCGATCGCCTTGATCATCGCCCCGCCCTTACCCAGCGCGATCTTCTTGTGGCCGGGGCGTTGCACATAGACCACCTGATTGATCACCACCGCCCCGTCCTCGCGCTCGGTCCATTGCTCAGTCTCGACCGTCGCCGCATAGGGAAGCTCCTGATGCAGCCGCAACAGCACTTGCTCGCGCGTGACCTCGGCGGCCAGCAGACGCTCCGGCATGTCGGTGATCTCATCCTCGGGATAAAGCCACGGCCCCTCGGCCATGCGCCCGGCGAGATAGGCCAACAGATCGTCGCAGCCCGCGCCTTTCTCGGCGGAGATCATAAAGGTTTCCTCGAAGACCTCCTCAGCGGCGAATGCAGCGGTAAGCGGCAGCAGTTCCTCGTGGCGCACCAAATCGGTCTTGTTCAGCGCCAGGATCGCCCGTGTGCCGTTTTTCTTAAACCCGGCGATGATCCGTTGTGTGTCGCCATCGATCTTGCGTTTCGCGACATCGTAAATCAGCACCACGACATCGGCGTCGCCGGCGCCCTGCCAGGCGGCGTCGACCATGGCCCGGTCCAGCCGGCGCTTCGGCTCAAAAATGCCGGGAGTGTCGACGAAAACAACCTGGGTTTGGCCGGTGATGCAGACCCCGCGAATGCGGGTGCGGGTGGTCTGCACCTTGTGAGTGACAATCGAAACCTTGAAGCCGACGAAGCGGTTCAGCAATGTCGACTTACCGGCGTTCGGGGCGCCGATCAGCGCCACGAAGCCAGATCGTGTCGGCTCATCTTTAGCAGAGGGCGTTTCCGTCATTATTATCTACCTTGTGGCCGTATCGGCCAAATTGGCCAAATCGGCCAGGAGTAGGGTCGCGGCCGCTTGTTCGGCCAGGCGCTTCGAGCGGCCCGTGCCGGTGCGCGGCGGATAATCGCCGACCAGGACGCTGATGGTAAACTCCGGTGCATGCGCCGGCCCATCCTGGGCGACCACGGTATAACAAGGCAGCGGGTGCTGTCGCCCCTGCGCCCATTCCTGCAACGTCGTCTTGGCGTCGCGGGGCGGTTCTAAATCGGCTTCGACCAGGGGATTCCAATGTTTCAGGATGAATCCGCGCGCCGCCTCCAGGCCACCGTCGAGATACAACGCCGCCAGCAGTGCTTCCATGACATCCGACAGGATGCTTTCGCTGTCCCGCGCCCCGGCCTCCTCCTCACCGCGCGAGATGATCAGGAACTGGCCAATGCCCAGGAGTCTGGCGACCTCGGCCAATGTTTCACCGCGCACCAGCTGGACATGGCGCCGGGCGATCTCGCCCTCGCGTTCCTGCGGGAAGCGCTCTAGTAAACGCTCGGCGACCACCAACCCCAGCACCCGATCGCCTAGAAATTCCAGGCGTTCATAGGCGTTCGCGGCGATCTGCTCGGCGCTTGCATGCGTGACCGCGCAGCGCAGAATTTCGGGGTCGGAGAATGCGTAACCGAGGATCCGCTCAAGCCCGTCCGCAACGGCTGGCGGCGCCGTCATCGAATGGGTTGCAGCAGACGGCCAAACCGTATCGCCTTTGGCCAATTCCACACTTCCCATTTGGACCACCGACCGTCCCAAGCCCAAAACAGGATCTCGGCCCGGCCGACCAGGTTTTGCCGTGGCACCATGCCGACGCTGGGATCGCGGCTATCCACCGAATTGTCGCGGTTGTCGCCCATCATGAAGTAAAAATCCGCCGGCACCTCGTAGACCCGTGTGTTGTCGGCGCCGCCGACATCGCCCCGCGCCTCGAGAATTCGATGCTCGACGCCGTTCGGCAGGGTTTCGCTGTACTGCAGAATCCCATGCTGGCGGCCAAAGGAGTCAAATACCGGGAAATCATCGACCTGACGACGGATGACCGCTGTGCCGTTGATGTGCAAAATTCCGCCCCGCACCTGGATTTTGTCGCCGGGAAGGCCAATCAATCGCTTGATGAAATCGGTGTTGGTATCGGTTGGCTTCTTGAAGACGATGACATCGCCGCGCTCCGGCTCGCGGAACAGAACCCGACCGGGGATCAGTGGCGGCGAGAATGGCAATGAGTACCGGCTGTAGCCATAGGACATCTTGGAAACGAACAGATAGTCGCCGACCAACAGCGTCGGGATCATCGATCCCGATGGAATGTTGAAGGGCTCGTAGGCGAAGGTTCTGATGCCGATCGCAATGAGGACCGTTCTCACGAGTTCCCGGATCCCGCCGGACTTGCTGGCTGTCGATGCTTGCATTCTAAGGTTTCGGTTGATCAGTTAAATTGTGCGGCGCTGCCCCTGCCCAGCCCTGGAACCGACTGGTGTCGCAACGCCTGATCTATGACGGAAAACCCCGCTTGCGGCAAGCGTCGCGGTGGTGTCCCTCACCCCTCGGCCCGGCGTGAGGCGCTCAGGCCCGCCGGTTCGGCGGATATCACCACAAAGGCCTGGGCCAACGGCGGCTCATCCGACAAGCTTAGGTCACCCCGCGCCGTCATCCCCGCCGGAGTCAGCCAGGCCAGCCGCTCGGCCGCGGCCCCGGTCAAACTCAGCATCGGCTTCCCCGATGGCGCATTGCTTATTTTCAGTTCCCGCCAGGCCACGCCAAGACGGTTGCCCTCGCCCAATGCCTTCCAGACCGCCTCCTTGGCGGCGAAGCGCTTGGCGTAGATCGCCGACCGTGTCGCCTTACCCTCGGCGCGCGCGCGCTCTTCGGCGGTAAACACCCGGTTGATAAAGCGATCGCCAAACCGCGCCAAGGCACGCTCAATCCGGTTGATATCGACGATATCATTGCCAATACCGATGATCATCGCCGCCGCCCCTCAGGCACTGGCTTTACCAGTCGCCGCAGCGCGGGCGTTGTCCATCAGCGCCCGCATCCGCTTGATGCTGCTTTCCAGACCGCCAAAGATCGCCTCGCCGATCAGGAAATGGCCGATATTCAGCTCGGCGACGGTTGCGATCGCGGCCACCGGGGCAACGGTATCGAAGTTAAGGCCGTGGCCGACATGGCATTCCAGCCCGATGCTCTCAGCGATCCGCGCCGCCTCGACGATCCGGGCCAGCTCGCCAGGGCGCCGGTCGTCCTCGGCTTCGCAATAGGCGCCGGCGTGAATTTCCACCACCGGGGCGCCCAGACTGACCGCCGCCTCCAGTTGCCGCTGGTCGGCCTCGATAAACAGCGAGACCCGGCAGCCGGCGGCGCCCAGCTCCTGGCAGTAATGCTTTAGTCGATTGTGCTGGCCGGCCGCATCAAGCCCACCTTCGGTGGTGACTTCCTCGCGCTTTTCCGGAACGATGCAGACCGCATGCGGCCTATGACGCAGGGCGATTTCAAGCATCTCCTCGGTCGCCGCCATCTCAAAATTGAGCGGCAGATCGATTTCACGGGTCAAGCGCTCGATGTCATCGTCGGAGATGTGCCGCCGGTCCTCGCGCAGATGTGCGGTGATGCCATCGGCGCCAGCCTCAGCCGCCATCCGC